>NZ_PDKG01000003.1 GCF_004116725.1 Arcobacter sp. CECT 8986
GTTTTTTATATATCTAGTATATTCAGTTTATAAAGATTACTCTCTTTACCAAACTTCTCTGTTAAAGAACTCTCACTTCTTCCTTTCGGCCTCAGCGAATTTGGACGGGAATTATAGTCTCTTTTTTTACCTTTGTCAAGAGCTTACGCTTAATTAAAGCTTAAATTTTTGAAATTGTACTTATTTCACCTTTTTCTCCTAATTCTATCCCTCTTCTCTCCCCTTCTTTATCCTCTATTATTATTTTACATGGCTTTTTATTATTTTTATTTAATGTATTTATATTTTAAAGTAAGAATAATTTTTTTAATAATATGTAATAAATGAAAACTGAGATATTAAATAGACAATTTATAATTTGGTATAAAAAAGAAAAAATGTAGATTGGGTAAAATAAGTAGTATAAAACTACTTATTTTGTAAAGCTTTTGCTATTTTAATTACATAATCAGCAGAAATTTTAGCACTTGATTTCAAAAATTCATCAAAATCAAAATCTGCACTATGGTCTGCACTATCAGAAATAGCTCTTAATATAAAGCATGGAACATTTAAAGCATCACAAATAACTGCGACACTTGCACCTTCCATTTCTAAAGCATCTGCCTTAAATGTATCTAATATAAAATCTTTTCTTTCAACAGAATTAACAAATTGATCACCTGTTGCTATTGTTCCTTCTAATACTTTTATATCATTTTCTAATGCAACTTTTTTTGCAACTTCTCTAATTTCTTTAGAAGTATCAACAAAAACTTTTCCACCAGGAACATATCCATATGGATGACCAAAAGCAACTATATCTAAATCATGTTGACATAATTTATCTGCAATTACTAAATCACCAATTTTTAATTCACTATTAACTGCACCTGCAACACCTGAAAATAAAAGTGTATCACAACCAAATTTTTCAATCATTGTACTTGCTGTTAAACTTGCAAAAACTTTTCCTATTTTAGAATAAGCAATAACTACTTCTAATCCATCTAAATTTACTTCGTAATATTTGTTATCAGCATACTCAGTTACTTTAATATCATCAAAGTACTCTAAAAGAGGCTCAATTTCCTCTTCCATTGCACCCATTATTGCTAATTTATTCATTTAAAGCCTCTATTGTTTTATTTAATGTATCTATATCACTAACATTGTAAGTAGGTTTTTTTGTGATTTTTCTATTTAAACCTTTAAGAACTATTCCATTACCAAATTCTATAAAAGCATCAACTTCTGATTCTTTTGAAGAAACTGAATGTTTATATTTTACAGGATTAATTAATTGCTCAGATAAAAGCTCTATAGCTTCTTCTTTTGTATTATAAGCTTTTGCAGTAACATTTGATATAACATCAGTTAAGAACTCATCTTTTAAATACTCTTCTAAATATGGTCTTAAATTTTCAACTGCACTTTGTAATAATTCACAATGGCTTGCAACGGACATATCAAGAACAATTGCTCTTTTTGCTCCAGCTTCTTTGAATGTATCAACTAAACTTTCTAAATCAGCTTTTAAACCAGCAAGAACAATTTGTCCATCCATATTATAGTTTGCTGCCCAAACTTTTAAGCCATTTTCTCTTTGTTCTTCACACATTTTTTCAACAGTTGAATCATCTAATCCAACTAATGCCATCATACCAGCACCTGCTCCTGCACAAGCTTCATTCATAAAAATACCTCTTTTATGAACTAATTCGATTGCATCTAAGTAATCTATTGCACCAGCACTAACTAACGCAGAAAATTCACCTAATGAATGACCTAATACAAATTCAGGTTTAATATCATACTTGTCATTGAATATTTTATTTGCAATTGAAGAAACTAATAATATTGCAGGTTGAGTATATTCTGTTTGCCCTATTTTATCATTTTCTTCAAATAGTAATTCTTCAAAATCAATTCCTAATCTTTCACTTGCTTTTGAAATCATCTCTTTTGCAATTTCACTATTTTCAAAAAAATCTTTTCCCATACCAATTTTTTGGCTTCCTTGTCCAGGGAAAATAAAAGCAACTTTTTTCATTTTTTTACCTTAATATTAAATTTTAATCATAGTTAAAACTATTTCTAAAAAGTAAATTTTACTTCTTAAAAATAGTTTTGCCCAAAAGTGATATACACTCTTGGGCAAAAAAAGAATTATTTAGTATAAACTAAATTAGTGTCCGCAACCGCATCCACCACCGTGACTTTGTCCACCTTCAGATGAACAACAACCACCTTCACCGTGATCATGGTCATGGTGACCACCACCACAACAACCGCCACCCATAGCAGCCATTCCACCAACAACACCTGTTTCAACTTCTTCAGCAGTTGCATCTCTTAAAGATAATACAGCTACAGAGAACATTAAACTTCTACCAGCCATTGGGTGATTATAATCAATTGTTACATCATTATCTGAAAAAGATTTTACAGTAACTTGTACAGTTTCACCATTTTCACCTGTACCATAAAGACTCATACCTTCTTGTAATTCAATACCAGCAAATTGTTCTTTTGGTAAAGTTTGCATAGCTTCTTCATTATACTCACCATATGCATCTTTTGGTTCAACTAATACGTCTGCTTCTTCATTTAAAGCCATTTCAACTAATTTTGTTTCTAAACCTGGAATTATTTGACCTTTTCCAGAAACGAACTCTAGTGGTGCTCCACCTACATTTGAATCTAAGTGCTCACCAGAATTTGCATCCTTAAGTGTGTACTCTATTCCAATTACTTTATTTGACATAATTTCTCCTATTTAAATTTAGTTTATAATTTTGATTTGTTTTTAGTTGCTATTTTTGCTTCTTCTGAAGATGGATAAACATCAATTAATGTACTATAAAATTTAGTAGCATTAGTATAATCTTTAATTTTTTCAAAAGATATAGCACTATGTAATAAAAGCTTAGGCATCCAAGAGGCTTTATCATACAATACAGCTGATTGTTTAAAATATTTTATTGCTTTGTCATATTTATCTCTGTAATACCACATTTCACCAAGATAATAATTACTTTCAGCAGGTTTATAATTTGCATCAACTAACTGTTCAAACATTGGAATTGCTTTTGTAAAATAATCTTTTTTAAACAATCGCTTTGCTTCATCCAACATCTTTTTTTTGTCTGCGAATGATAACTTTTTTGTTTTAGTAGATGATTTTGTTTTTGTATTAGTTTTTTGGCCTAAACTATTTTTAAAAGCATTAAATTCATCTACTGTTACAAACTGTTTCATATTTGATTTAAGTTCTGATACTGAAACATATTTTTTATTAATATCATTTACTTCTTTTACTAATTTATCAATTGCTTTTTTTAATGTATCTATATTTTTTTTATTCTCTTTTTGAATATCTTCTTGCATTGTCAATAACTGACTAGTTACATTTTTTAAATTTTCAATATCTGTAGTATTTTTCGTATTTATATTTTGAGTTTCTTCAAGTTTTTTAATAATATTATTTACATTTAATACTGTATCATTAAGTTTTTTTGAATCACCTTCATATATTGACTCTATACCATCAATTCTTTGACTAAGCGATTCTAGTGTTGTTTTAACACCTTTAAATTTAGTATCAATTTTACCTAAATCATTTTTGTTTTTAAGAATATATTTTTCAGTACTATTTAAACCATAAGGTTTATCAGTATTTAAATTACCTGCGCCAAAAACAGAAACTTCATTAGCAAATGCTAATGAAGATAATAAGATTATAGATGTGATTTTTATTTTCATATATATCTATTTATTTTAGTCTTTAATTTATTATGGTAGAAGCTTGTGTTCAGCTCTTCTGTTTTGTTGCCAACAGTTTTTGTTTTTTTCTGTACAAACAGGATTACTTTCACCAAAACTTACTAATGAGATAGAATCTGCATTAATTCCTTCAGATACTAATGCATCTTTTGTTGCTTTTGCTCTTTTAAGTCCTAATGCGTAGTTATATTCATCAGTTCCCCACTCATCACAATTACCTTCAATTTTGATTTTTGTTGTAGGTTTAATATCTGCAAGTTTTTGAGCATTTTCTTTAGTTTTTTCAATCATTTCTGAGTTTAATTTATATTTATCAAATCCAAAATAGATATTTTCAATAAATACTTTTTTACCATTAATCATATAATAATAACCATTGTCTGCTTTTTGAGCTAATGTATCATTTAAAGTATCTTCTTGTACATTACTGTTATCGATGCTATCTAAACTAGACTCAGAATTATTAACAGCACTTTGATTTTGCTCAGTTGCCGAACTTCCGTCCATTTCTACGTTTTTTTGACTACAACCAGTAAATAATACAGCTGCAACTAAAAAAGAGTAAATACCTATCTTTTTCATAACAATTCCCTTATATAAATTTTAATTGATTTTACAAAAACTAAACTTAATTACAAATTACAACTAATTGCATAAAAAATGCCTATACTTCTCTATTTATAGATATTTTTACCAATCAATTGATTGAATTTTACCACCACTTAAAGGAAAAGTAAAAGACTTATTATAGTTTAATCTAATTATTCCAACGTAACTTCTTCCATTTATGTTTTTAATATGTAAAATAGATTCTCCATCAGCAGAAAATTTTGGAAACTGATTTACACCAGTTGTTGTCAATCTTCTTAAAAAATCACTTTTTGTAGAAATTAAATATAAATTAAAAGTTCTTACTCCAAATTCGTTTGCTTCATCTCTACTTGAATATACTACATAATTTTTGTATGTAGTTGCTGAAGAGTTATTTCTTCCGTGATATACAACTCTTTGTACACCTCTTTGTCCTATTGTTTTAGAAAAGATATTTGGATAATTTAATCTATCAGATACAAAGATAATTTTTTTATCATTTTCAACAAAATGTGCACCTACATCAATTCCTTTATATGTAGTTAATCTTTGTTTAGTTCTACTATTTATATCATATAAATAGATATCTGCTTGTCCATAAGGAGATGCTGTTATTAACATTTTAGAACCATCAACACTAACATCTGAAGCAATTATAATTCCTTCACTTTTCATTACAATTTGTTTTTTACCTGTATAAAGGTTTGCTTTTATTAGCGTTGGTACATTATTTCTATATGTTGTATAGTAATAACTTTTTTGTTCATTACTTGCCCATTTTGGGAAAATATTTAAACCACCACTTACAATTCTTTTTTGAAAAGTTAAAGTATAATCACCTATATAAATATCAGCTTTTTTTGAATCTTTGTACACAGAGAATATAACAAATTTATCCATCCAATCAATTGATGGTGCTTTTAAATACTTATTAACTGCAATTGATATTCTATGAGATAAAAAAGGATATCTTTTTTCATATTTACTTGAAAAAGTTTTATTTTGAACTAAAACTTTACTATTTATATCATAAAGTTTAGTATTAACAGCAATTCCACCAAAACCAGTAATTCTTGCATCAATATTTAAATATAAATCAACATTGTTTTTTTGCAGAATATATAAATCAGGTTTTGAATCAAAATTAGTAGATACATATGTTGGTTCAACATTAAAGTGACCACTTACTTTTAAATCACTTTCAATTACTTTTTTAACTTTTTTTAAAAATGTAGTATCTTTACTATCTTTTGCAATTGCAACAACAATTTTTGGTAAGTTTTGTGATTTTTTTACAATTTCAAGTTTTGCATCAACAGCAAATGCTAAATTGAAAAAACATAATATTAAAACTATTAATTTTTTCATATATTATCCTTTTGATTTGAAAGTAACTTCTATAGTTGTACTTGAACCTTTATTATGTGGAGGATAAGGTAAGTTTTTTTGTTCCTCTAAAAATTCTTTTAAAAGAGTATCAAATTTTTCATTAGTAGAATATTTTAAAAATTTATAATCAAAATTTCCACTATTTGATATCATAATTAATACTTTAGCGAATAATCCATCATCAATCATAATTGGATTCCATCTTTGCGCAAGTATTTCATGAATTTTTGAAAAGTATGGGTCATTTGCATGTTTTGATGAAGTATCAATTGCTAATGCTCTTTTTTTCATTTTTACATCATCTAACATCTTAGATAAATTTAAATCACTACTTGTTCTTTTTTCTCTTTCAAATTTTGATTTAAATCTACTTGAAACATTTGAAGATTTAATGTTATTTACTACTTCTTTGACAACTTTTTCTTCTTTTGTATCTACATTTGCAAAAAGTGATTTTATATTTGCTTTTTGTTCAGAACTTCTAGAAACTGATTTTTTTACAACTTCTTCTTCAACTTTTTTGTTCACACTCATTTTTGAAATATTATTTTGTTTTTCATCAGATAAAACTACTTCCAATTCTAAAACAGTAGTTTTTTTAGAAGAATCATATAGTTTTACATCATGCTCATCAATATATAATAAAAACAGAGCAAATACCAATATATAAATTAGAAAAGCTAAAAGTCCAGATAAATAGAAATTAGTATCATTTCGAGAAGTTGAAAAAAATTTTAACATTAATAATTATCCATCAGTTATTAAAGATACTTTAAAAAATCCTGCTTCTTTAACAGTTTTTAAAATATACATCACATCATTATAAATAAGTGTTTTATCTGCTCTAATATGAATAGGAGTATTTCTATTTTTAGATCTTGCAAACAAAATAAAACTATCAGGAAAATCTTTTAAATCATATTTATTTTTATTTATACGTACTTGTCTATTTTTATTTATAAATATTGTTATTTTTTTTACATCTTGTAGTTGTCTTGATTTACTACCACTAGGTAAATTAACTGGTTCTTCAAACTCCATAACAGGAGCAGTAACCATAAGTATTGCTAGTAATACTAGCATAATATCAACTAGTGGAGTAACATTTAATTCAGGCTTTTGATTAAAATCATACATACAATTAGCCTTTAGCAACTAAAATTTCAGCTTGTGCCTTAATATATGTATTTAATTCATAAACTTTTCTAACTAATATTTGATGAAATGTATATGCAAATATTGCTACAAAAATTCCAGCTGCAGTTGCAACTAATGCTTCACTAATAGCAGGTGCGATAACAGAAAAACCAACTTTACCTTGATTTGAAAACTTAGCAAATGATTCTAAAATACCAACAACAGTACCAAATAAACCAATAAATGGTGCAGTAGAAGAGATAATAGATAGCCAAGATATACCAAAACTTGCATCTTTAATAATTGAAATTTCACACGCGTGAAGAATATGTTTTGAAGAAGAGCCACTTGAACATTTATATAATGATGATAAAGGACTTATATCAGTACCTCTAGAAGTTAATGTCTCTAAAGATTTTTGTTCATTAAGAATTAATGAATTTAAAGCTAATAATCTATATATAAAAATCCAAAAAATTGTAACTAAATAAGCAGATAGTAGTACTAACACAAGAATTGTGATAGCACTACTATTACCAAGATAATCTAATATCAAATCAATCATAAGATACTTTCTATGCGAAAGAGTTGATTTTTGCTTCAACTGAAGCAACAGATACGTTAGAATCTTTTACAGAATTAACTAAATCTTTTGCAGCTTCAATATTTTTAGCAATATTAGAATCTTCACCTTGAGTTAATGCAATAGCTCCATCAGCTAATACATCAACAGAACTTTCATTTACTTTAACATGTCCCCAGTTTATAGCAACAGCCTCAGTAGAATTTGCTTTTTCAATAACAATTACACCAACTGTTAAAGAAGAAACAAGTGATGAGTGTCCAGGTAGAACACCGAACTCTCCCTCTTTTCCAGGAAGAGTTACAGTTTTTACATCATCATTAAAGATTTCTCCATTTGGTGTAACTATTGATAATCTAATTGTCTCCATAGGCTAACCTTATTTTGATTTCATTTCCTCTGCTTTAGCTAAAGCTTCATCAATTCCACCAACCATATAGAATGCCATTTCAGGAATATCATCGTATTTACCATCTAAGATACCTTTGAATCCAGCAATTGTATCTTTAAGTTCAACATATTTACCTGGGCTTCCTGTAAATACTTCTGCTACGAAGAATGGTTGTGATAAGAATTTTTCAATTTTTCTTGCTCTATCAACTACAAGTTTATCTGCTTCTGATAATTCATCCATACCAAGAATAGCAATAATATCTTGTAAATCTTTATATTTTTGTAATAAAGATTGAACACCTCTAGCTACTGAGTAGTGCTCTTCACCTAATACATCAGAACTTAAAATTCTAGAAGTTGAATCTAGTGGATCAACTGCAGGGTAAATACCTTTTTCTGCAATTTTTCTGTTAAGTACTGTTGTTGCATCTAAGTGAGCAAAAACTGAAGCAGGAGCAGGGTCAGTTAAGTCATCCGCTGGTACATATACTGCTTGAACAGAAGTAATAGAACCTTTAGAAGTAGATGTAATTCTCTCTTGTAATGCACCCATTTCTCTTGCTAATGTTGGTTGGTAACCAACAGCTGAAGGAATTCTTCCTAATAATGCTGACATCTCAGAACCTGCTTGAGCAAATCTAAAGATATTATCAACGAACATTAATACATCAAGACCTTTTTCATCTCTAAAGTATTCTGCCATTGTAAGACCAGTTAATGCAATTCTGTTTCTTGCACCTGGAGGCTCACTCATTTGACCATAGCACAGTGCAACTTTGTCAAGAACGTTTGAATCTTTCATTTCGTGATAAAGGTCATTACCTTCTCTTGTTCTTTCACCAACACCAGCAAATACTGAGTAACCTGAGTGTTTAAACGCAACATTATGGATAAGTTCCATAATAATAACTGTTTTACCAACACCAGCACCACCGAATAGTCCAACTTTACCACCTTTTGAATAAGGAGCTAAAAGGTCAACTACTTTGATACCTGTTTCAAACATTTCTGTTTTAGTTGATTGCTCTTCAAATGTTGGAGCAGCTCTGTGAATTGACCATCTTGTTGTATCTTCAGGAATTGATTCACCTTCATCAACTGGATCACCAATTACGTTAAAGATTCTTCCAAGTACAGCTTCACCAACTGGAACTTTGATTGGTCCACCAGTAGCATTACACTCTTGACCTCTAATTAGTCCTTCAGTCATGTCCATAGCAATAGTTCTTACTCTACTATCACCGATGTGCGCAGCAACTTCAAGTACTAATCTATCATGGTTTGCATCAGCGAAAACAACATCAATTGCTTCATTGATTTCTGGTAAATATCCGTCGAACTCTACGTCTACAACCGGACCCATTACCTGAATAATTTTACCTTTCATACGGGTAGCTCCTTTAAATTATTTTAATGATTCAACACCACTGATAATTTCTATCAGCTCTGTTGTAATTGCAGCTTGTCTAGCTTTATTATATTCAACTGTTAAACTATTAACTCTATCTTTTGCATTATTAGTTGCAGCTTCCATTGCTTGCATTCTTGCAGAATGTTCAGCAGCTAAAGAGTCAATTAACGCATAATACATATTGAAATCAATATATTTTGCAGTTAATTCGTTTAACACTTCTTCATCGTCATCTGGTTCTATAGAAAGCATTGAACTATCATTCTCTTCAGTTTTAGCATTTTCTAAACTGATTGGTAAAAGTTCATTAACTCTTAATTCTTGAGTTAGCATATTTAAGAACCCGTTATAAACTAAAATTACTTTTTCAGTAATTCCATTATTAAAATCTTCTACAACTTCGCCAATAAATTCAGCAGCTCTATCGTAATCAGGTGCTGAAGATAAATCTCCAACTTTTTGTGAAAGCTCAACGCCTTGGAAACTAAAGAAATCAATTCCTTTTCTTCCTGCAGCTCTTAATCTAACATTTGCACCTTTTGCTTCATATTCTGCTTTTAATTTATTAACAGTTTTAATTGTTGCCATATTAAAACCACCGCAAAGACCTTTGTCAGCAGTAACTAAAACAATATCAACTGTTTTAGGGTTGTCATTTGGAATAAATGCTTTATCAACATTACCATCTTCATGAACTTTGCTAACTCGATTTGCGATATCAGAAAGAACTTCATTTATCTTCTTTGCATAACTTCTAGCTTGCTCAGACAGTTGTCTAGTTCTAGTAAGTTTTGCAGAAGATACAAGCTTCATAGCTTTAGTAGTCTTCTGAGTATTCTTAACACTGTTAATTTTAAGTTTAATCTCTTTTAAGTTAGCCATATGCTAATCCTTAATTTGCACTGAATACAGTTTTAAACTCATCTAATGCAGATTTTAATGCAGACTCAATCTCATCATCAATTTTTTGTTTAGTTCTGATTGACTCTAAAATATTTGAATATTTTTGCTCAAAGAATGCGTGTAATTCGTCTTCGAATTTAACAACATCATTTACAGCAACATCATTTAAATAACCTTTTGTACCAGCATAAATGATAACAATTTGTTTTTCAATAACTAATGGTTTATTAACACCTTGTTTTAATACTTCAACCATTCTTTGACCAAGTTCAAGTTCTTTTCTTGTTGATTCATCAAGATCAGATGCGAACTGTGCGAATGCTTCAAGCTCTCTATATTGAGCAAGTGATAATTTTAATGTACCAGCTACTTGTTTAGTAGCTTTAATTTGTGCAGCACCACCAACTCTTGATACAGATAAACCAACATTAATTGCAGGTCTAATACCTGAGTTAAATAAGTTAGTTTCAAGGAAAATTTGTCCATCTGTAATAGAAATTACGTTTGTTGGAATATATGCAGCAACATCACCTGCTTGAGTTTCAATAATAGGTAAAGCAGTCATAGAACCTGCACCTAAATTATCACTCATTTTTGCAGCTCTTTCTAATAATCTTGAGTGTAGATAGAATACATCCCCTGGGAACGCCTCTCTACCTGGTGGTCTTCTTAATAATAAAGACATTTCTCTATAAGCAACTGCGTGTTTTGATAAGTCATCATAAACTATTAATGCGTGTTTACCATTGTCTCTGAAGTATTCACCAATAGTAACACCTGTATATGGAGCTAAGAATTGTAAAGCAGAAGATTCAGAAGCACCTGCATTTACAACAATAGTATAATCCATTGCACCATTTTCTTCTAATGTTCTAACAACGTTTGCAACAGAAGAAGATTTTTGTCCGATTGCAACATAAATACAAATTACATTTTCAGATTTTTGATTAAGAATTGTATCAATTGCAACTGTAGTTTTACCAGTTTGTCTATCACCAATAATAAGCTCTCTTTGCCCTCTTCCGATTGGAACTAGTGCATCAATAGCTTTAATACCAGTTTGTAATGGCTCATGTACAGATTTTCTAGCCATAATTCCTGGAGCTTTTTCTTCAACAAATCTTGTTTCAGCAGCTTCAATTGCACCTTTACCATCAATTGGTTCACCTAATGCATTTACAACTCTACCAACCATAGCGTCTCCAACTGGAGTCTCTAATAGTCTTCCTAATCTTTTACAAGATACACCTTCTGCAAGACCGTTACCTTTTCCAAGAACAACAACACCAACTGCAGATTCTTCTAAGTTTGAAGCAAGACCTCTCTCACCATTTTCAAACTCAACAATTTCTCCAGCCATTACATTTTTAAGACCGTATACTTGAGCAATACCATCTGCAAAAGAGATGATTTTACCAGTTTCATTTACGTCTACATTTAATTCAAAGTTTTCGATTCTCTCTTTTATAATAGAACTGATTTCATCAGCTTGAATCTTTGCACCCATTAAAATTCTCCTTTATAAGTTCTAAACTGCTTTTAAAATATGATCAATCATTTGAGATTTCAATCTATCTTTAGAAAAAGAAATTTCTACCCCAAGTCCATCAATATCAACTTTAATACCATTATAATCACAAACGCTTTGTGTTAATGATAAATCTACATTAAATTTTTTACTAAATTCTTTTTCAATTGATGAAATATATTCAGCAGCTAACTCTTTATTAGTGTAAATTACACCATTAAATGAGTTATTAATAACAGCAAGCTGAGCTTTTAACTCTTTTGCAATTACTGGAATAATATCTAATCTTTTGTTTTCACTTAGTAAGTTAATAAGATTTTTTAAAGTATCACTACAATTATCTAATAATGAGATAATTAACTCTACTTTATCACTATTTTTTACTTCAATAGACGATATAATAGCGATAAATTTATCATCATTATAAGCTGAAGAGATTGTGTTTAATTCTTCACTTAAAGCAGTAACTGAAGCTACTTCTCTTCCATCTAATAAAGCTTTTACATATCTTTTTGCTACTAAATCTATCATTACGCTACCTTCTTAAGTACAATATTTGATAACTCATCTTGAGTCAACTCAACATCGTCTGAATTAAATAACTCTTCAAGTACTTCAGCAACAACTTGTTTTTTTGCTTTTCTTAGTTCAACTTTTGTTTTTTCATCAAAATTTTTCTCTAATTGAGCAATTTCAGCTTCCACAGCAACAAGAACTTTTTGTTTGATTGAATCTACATCTTCTTTTGCATTTTCAACAATTTCAGCTGCAAGAACTTTTGCATCTTCTAATTGTTTATTTGCAGAATCAATTTTCTTTTGTGAAGCTTTTAAAGTATCTTGTACTTTATCAAGTTCAGCTTGAATAGATAAACTTCTATCAGCAAAAAATGCTTTAACTTTATCGGCTAATAAATACCATAAAATTCCAGCAAAAATTATAAAGTTAACGGTTCTTTGAACTATATCTGTATCCGCACCTTCACTATTAGCAAATAATACAACAGGACTTAAAGCTAAACCTAATAATAATAACTTTTTCACTTTAATTCCTTTATATCGAGCTAAGCTTAGCTTTTAAGCTCTCATTAAATTGAGGCATTGAAGCTACTAATGAATCTTTTAACGCTTTTGTTTCTTCTTGTAACGAATTACCAAACTCTTCAGTTTTAACTTCTAAGTTTGCTTTTGCATTTGCAAGTTTCACATCAGCACTCTGTTTAGCTTCATTATAAGCTTTCTCTCTAATTGCAGCAGCTTCTCTTTTTGCAGCAGCAATCACATCATTTGCTTCAGCCAGCATGCCATCTACGTTAGCACTGTTTGATTTTGCATTATCTAAATCTCTTTTTATTGACTCAGATCTATCATCCATATGCTTTAGTAGAGGCTTGAATAGACAACTGTTTAGTCTAGCAACAACTAACAAAAAGATGATACCAGAGCTAAGCAACAATACAGGACTTATGTCTAACATTCATTCCTCCATATTTTTACAGTTTAGTTTGACTAAAACTGCCTAATTTTACCAAATTGTTTTATAAAATTATATTAAACAAAGGAAGAATGTCATAGAAATTTATAAAGTGTTACGAAAATAATTAGAAATCTTTTCGATATCTTCTTGAGAGTTAATTTCAATCTTAAAATAATTTTTTTCGGCCTTAACTTTTAGCTTATTATCTTTCAATGTTTTTAATACATCAGTTAATGGATTGAAATCATAATTGTTTGTAGTTTTTTTATTTTTTTGTACTTTTTTTGTACTTGGATTTTTTAAATCTTTAACAAGTTTTTCAGTCTCTCTTACAGACAATTTTTGTCCAATAATTGAATCTGCAACTAATTTTTGCTGATCTTCTTCTAAACCAAGCATTATCTTAGCATGACCAGCACTTATTTTATTGTTTGCAAGCAATTGTTGTACATAAGAACTTAAATGTAGAAGTCTTAATGTATTAGTTATTGATGTTCTACTTTTGAACACTTTCCTTGACAATTCATCATGTGTAATGTTATGTTCATTAATTAATTGTGCGTAAGAGTATGCAAGCTCTATAATATTTAAATCATCTCTTTGAATATTTTCAATTAAAGCAAGCTCTCTTAATTTAAAATCTTCTATATCTAATACAATAGAATTAATCTTTTCAAAATTAGCTAATTTATGTGCTCTTAATCTTCTTTCACCAGAGATTAAAGTAAAACTATCATCAGAATCTTGAATAACTACGATTGGTTGTAATAATCCATGTTCTACAATAGAATCACTTAACTCTTTTAGCTTATCTTCATCAAATATTTTTCTTGGTTGATTTGGATTAGATTTAATTTTATTTACATCTAATTCAACAATAGTACCAATTTGTGAAAAATCACTTTTACTATTGCTATTTCCATAAGCAACCTCTACTTCCCCTAATAATTCTCCAAGTCCTCTACCTAGTGCCATATAATTATCCTGCTATTGCTCTTGCTAAATTTGTGTATGCTTTAGTTCCAGTTGCTGCTGCATCATAAAGCATAATTGGTTTACCAAAACTTGGACTTTCTGCAAGTTTAATATTTCTTGGTATTACAACATATGAAGCATCATCAACTTTAAAAAGTTTACTTTCAAAGTGTTGTGCTAAGTCTGCAAAAACTTGTTTTGATAAGTTATTTGTAGAACTATACATTGTAGGTAAAAAACCTCTAATTTGTAACTGTCTATTAATTGTTTGTTTTACAAGTTTAATAGTATTTAGTAATTGTGCTAAACCTTCTAATGCAAAAAACTCACATTGAATAGGTATTAATACAGAATTAGATGCACTTAATGTATTTATAGTAATTGGTCCAAGTGCAGGAGGTGAATCAATAATTATATAATCATAATCTTTTTTCACCGGGTCAATTTTTCTTTTTAAAATAAGTTCTCTTTCTTTATTATTTTTATAGAACTCTTTTTCAATTCCTACTAATCCAATATTAGAAGGAGCTACTTTTAGATTTTCAATTTCTGTATCTAAAAGAATTTCATTTAGTTCTTTTGTTCCAAGCATTACATGGTATAGGTTATATTCATATGTATCTCTATGAAAACCTAAACTTGTTGTTGCATTAGATTGAGGATCTGCATCTATTAAAAGAACTTTTTTACCTCTTAATGCTAAAGCTGCACTTAGATTAACAGCAGTTGTTGTTTTACCAACACCACCCTTTTGATTTGCGATTGATATTATTTCTGTCATCTTAAACTAAATACCTTTTTATTATCTATATTTATAGAACCATCACTGTTTAAAACAGCATCTTCTAATGATTTTTTTTCATTTTCGATTGTTACATGGAATTTTTTGCTATTTTGAAATTCTATCTTAAAATCTCTAAATATTTGCTTCCATGAAGTCTGTTTTTCTATTTTATCAAAATAGTTTTTTAATGTTTTATCTACGTCAATTTTTATATCTAATTTTCCAAATTCTTCACTTACATTTATTAGATTAATTCCAATACCACAAAACAGTAAATTATTTGTCATTGTTGTTATTGTTCCACCTATTTTTTTATCATCAATATAAAAATCATTAGGCCATTTTATCCATACTTTTGAATTACTCTCTTCTAATATTTTTTTCAAAATATAAGAAAAATATATTGAGCAACTCTGAATCGGTAAATCTTCTGGCAAGTTATTTATTTTATATACAAATGAAAAGAATAAATTGCCTTTTACACCAGTCCAACTATTTCCTCTACTTCCAACACCATTTGTTTGGTAATCAGTTAAAATACATGTTGGTTCAAAGTTTTCAAGATTTTTTATATAGTTTTTTAAATATGTATGTGTAGAATCTACTTGTTGTAATTTTATAATTTTCATAAAAAGATTATATCTTATCTTAATAGAATAATATATTAATATTATTCTATTAATTGTACAGAAAATTAAATGATTTTATTAGAACTAAAAGAGAATTAATTTAAAGTATTTCCTACTTCTAATCTTTTCCCTCTTAAATAATCTGCTACATTCATAGCTTTTTTTGAAGCAGGTTGAACTTGTGTAATTTTTATCTTTCCAATTTTACAACCTATTATCGCAAAATCTTTATTTATTTCTAAAATTTCACCTTCATTATTTGATGAATTAGTATCTATAAGTTCAATCTGTTTTATTTTTAGTCCAGTTGATAGAAATACTCCTGGCCAATAGCAATATGCTTTATATTTTAAATAAAGCTGTTTTGCATTTGTAAATGATACTAAACCATTCTCTTTTTTTATTTTAGAGCAATGACTTACTTCTGTATCATTTTGTTTTTTAGGTAAAATCTTTTCAAAATTATCTAAAGTTGTGATTGTTAGGTTTGCTGCAATATATGATAGTTTATCAAATACTTCATCAACTAACATATGGTTTTGAAGTTTCAAATACTCAATTGCAAGTATATCACCACTATCAAGTCCTTCTTCCATAAACATAGCTGTTACACCTGTAAATTTATCATCATTAAGTATTGATTCTTGAATTGGGCTTGCCCCTCTATATTTTGGTAATATAGAAGCATGAAGATTTATACAAGGAGCAATTTCTAATATCTCTTTTGGCAATATTTGTCCATATGCTGCAACAATTATAAAATCAGGAGCAATTTCTTCTAATTGCTCTTTGATTTGAGTATTATTTCTTAACTTTTCAGGTTGAAAAATAGGTAATGATAAATTATTATCAATACAATATTGTTTTATATGAGGAGCAGTTAAAATCTGTTTTCTTCCTACTTTTTTATCAGGTTGAGTAAAAAGTGCTAAAACTTCATAATCATCAGATTTTATTAATTTATCAAATATTACTGTTGCGTAATCTGGCGTTCCCATAAAAACAATTTTTTTCTTCATTAATTTTCCTGTGCTTTAAATAGTGTTCCACTTTTATGATTTTCATTTATTAAAAAATCATATGCATTTGTTAAGTCAAAACCAGAACTTAAAAACATTGGAATTCCTCTATCCATTAAAAACTTAGCAGCTTTAAGTTTTGTAACAATTCCACCTGTTGCAAATTCTGAGTTTGGTGTATGTTTCATCTCAAGTTGTGATTCGTAAACAGTATCCACTTTTTTTTGTAAAACTGCATCTTCAAACTCTCTTGGATTTTTATTATAGTATCCATCAATATCTGATAAGATTGCTAATAAATCTGCTTTAAAGTAGTAAGCTGCATGAGCTGCTAATTGGTCATTATCACCAAATAAAAGTTCATCATTTGCTACTACATCATTTTCATTTACAATGGGAATTACATTATTTTCTAATAATATTTCGACAACATTTTGTGCATTTTTTGTTCTTTTTTTAGAATCAAAATCAGTCTCAATCATTAAGATTTGTCCACATATAAGTTCATGCTCTCTAAATCTTTTTTTGTAGTGTTTCATTAGTAAAGGTTGTCCAATAGCAGCAAGTGCTTGTCTATTGTAAATAACTTTTTTATCTAGATGTAATCTAGTATTTCCAGCGCCAACAGCACCAGAACTTACTAGAATTACTTCATAATTTTTCTCTTTTTTTAATTTTGCTATAAAATCAACTAGATTTGATAATCTATCTAAGGCTAATTTATTATCATCAGTTAGAACTGCTGTTCCAACCTTAATAACTATTCTTTTCATTTACTTTGTCCTAAAAGTTCATATAAAGCATACCCAATTGATTTAGTATTTAAATGAGTTACAGATGATATTGGCAAAATAAAAAATGGTTTTGTTTTGTCAAATCTTGATAAAGTTAAATCTTGAACAAAATAAGGTAAAGTTGAATCAAAACCAAAATCATTAGAGTTCGATTCTTCTAAACTTAAACTGTCAATAAATTCTTTTATATCTTTATTTAAATCTTCACCATAGTATGCATCTACTTTTGTTAATGCAATTGCATAGTTTCTACCACTTAACTCAACAGAAAATTTTGCTAATTCTTCTTTTAAGATTTCAAATTGTTCTGTTATTTTTCTATGATTTGATACATCAATAGTAAAAAGTAAAGTTTTAGTTCTTTCAATATGTTTTAAAAACTCTATTCCTAAACCTCTACCTTCACTTGCACCATCAATAATTCCAGGTATATCAGCCATAACAAATGAATTATATTCACCAACTTCAACAACACCTAATTTTGGTGTTAAAGTAGTAAATTCATAATTTGCAATTTCAGGTTCTGCATTTGATACAGTTGAAATTAAAGTTGATTTACCAACATTTGGATAACCAACTAAACCAACATCAGCAATAAGTTTAAGTTCTAACTTAATTTCTCTTATTTGCCCAGGTAATCCTGGTTGTGCATAAGTTGGTCTTTGATTTTTAGAGTTTTTAAAGTGAACATTTCCTAATCCACCTTTTCCACCTTCTAAAAATAAAACTTTTTCACCTTCGTTTAGTAAATCTAATAATACTTCATTTGTATTAGCATCAATAACTTGTGTCCCAGGAGGTACAATAAGTGTAAGTGCTGGTGCTGATTTACCTGTCATTCTTCTACCCATACCTTGCTTACCATTTTCAGCTTTAAGTACAGTTCTACCTTTATACCATGATAGAGTATCAGTATTATTATCTACTTGGAAATATACATCTCCACCTTTACCTCCATCTCCACCATCTGGTCCACCTTTAACTACAAATTTCTCTCTTCTAAAAGAAGTACAACCTTGTCCTCCTTTACCAGATGAAACTGTAAATTTAACACTATCTATAAACACTATTTACTCCTAAAACTAAAAAAGGGTGTAGGCAAAGCCATACACCCTCTTATAAAAAATATTTCATACCTCAAATTATGAAGCGTAAACTGAAACTTTCTTTCTATCTTTATCTTTAATCTCGAACTTAACAACACCGTCGATTAAAGCATAAATAGTATGATCTTTACCGATTCCTACGTTTTCACCAACGTGTACTTTTGTTCCTCTTTGTCTAATAATGATGTTACCAGCTCTAACTGTTTCTCCACCAAATTTTTTAACACCAAGTCTTTTTCCAGCTGAATCTCTATTATTCTGTGTAGATCCTTGACCTTTCTTGTGAGCCATACGTTATCTCCTTAAAATTATGCAGCGATTTTAGTAATTCTAATTTTTGTGAAGCTTTTTCTAAAACCTCTTTTTAATTTACTATCTTTTCTTCTTCTTTTTTTGTAAATTATAACTTTTCTATCTCTATTTACACCTGTACCATCAAGTACTACTTCTGCTTGAACTTTAGCAGCTGAAATAGCATCACCAGTTTTTAGTTCACCGTCATTTAATGCAATAACATCAGTGATTTCTAATGTTTCTTTTGCAGCTTTACCTAGGTAATCTACATTAAGAATATCACCTTCTTGAACTTTGTATTGCTTTCCAGCACATTTAATAATTGCGTACATTCTTCAATCCTCTAACTATCTATATCTATCAAATACGTATTTTTTGTGAAGCGAAATGTTATCTAATCTTAGTTTAAACTTTGTTTAAGCGAAAAACTTTTATTGATAATCGTAAGGTAATGCGATAACATCCATTTCAACAAGTACATTTTTAGGTAAAGTTTTTACCGCAACTGTACTTCTAACTGGCTTATGATCACCAAACGCTTCTGCGTATAATACATTTACTATACCAAAGTCATCCATATTATCTAAAAATATAGTAACTTTTATTACTTTATCCATACCACTTTTACAATCTTCTAACAACTTTCTAAGATTTTCAAGAACTTGTCTAGTTTGAACTTTAATGTCCCCTTGAACTAGTTCTCCCTCAGCTGTTAAAGGGATTTGACCAGAAGTATAAATTAATCCATTAGCTTTAATTGCCTGAGAGTATGGACCAATTGCTGCTGGTACTCTATCAGTATGTAATAACTCCATTTTTTTCTTCCTCTTTAATTTTTTTGAGATTATACAAGTTTTTGAATTAATTACTAATTATAAGTAACCATTTTACCTTGTTTTAACTGGAATATCTTATCTTTTAGCTTTCTAATTTCATTTGATTTCTTTTTAAAATCCATACTTTTATCATATAATAAAGTATTTAATTTATTTGAATAATATTTAGATAATAAGATGCAAATCTCTTTTTTTAATCTTTCATCATCATAATCTTCTAATCTTTCATTTAAAAGTATTCCATTTAAAGAAGGATTATGAATATCACTTATTAATAGTTCAAATTGCTCTTTGTGATAATCAAAAATTTCAGAATCAACCATATCAAGAACATAATCCAATCTTGAGGGTTTTTCTAAAATTGCTTTTATTATACTTAACTCTGCAATATCAATTTTTGTTGAACTATTTTCAATTTTTCTTCTTGATTGAGTTGATACTTTTACTAAATTTTCTCTAATATTTAATTTTTGAGCTAAATATCTTTTATATTCATCTTGATATAAAATACTTAAACTTTTTAGATACTCATTTGCTTCTTGTAACGCTTTTTGTTTTTGAATAGGGTCATTAATATTATATTTAGCAACAATATAATCAATTGCATATGAAATAAATGCTTGAGGATTTGAGAAGACTTTATTTAGCTCTTCTACTTTGCCCTCTTTTACCATATCAGCAGGATCCATCCCATTTCCAAATATTACAACGCCACCTTCAAACTCACTTTGACTTAACATAACAGAAGCTTTAAAAGCGGCATTTAGTCCAGCTTTATCTCCATCATAAGCTACAATAACTTTAGGTTCACCTCTTCTTAATAAAGGTAAATGGTCTTTTGTTAATGCTGTTCCTAGTGTTGCAACTGCTGTATTAAAACCAGCTTGGTGAAGCATAATTACATCTAAATACCCTTCTGTAACAATAATTCTATTTCTTTTATAAATATTCTCTTTTGCAATGTTATAACCATAAAGAAGTTTTGATTTATTAAATATTTTTGTTTGAGGAGAGTTTATATATTTAGCACTGTGTCCTGTGATTGTTCTTCCACCAAAACCTACAATCTTACTATTTAATCCATAAATAGGAAAAGTAATTCTTTCTATAAATCTTGAATATAGTCCATTTTCACCTGAATCTATTACTCCTAACTCTTTTGCATCTGCCAAATTCAAATAGTTATTTTTTAAGTAGTTAATAGTTTCAAAAGATTTAGGAGCATACCCTATTTCAAACTTTTCAATTGAAAACTCTGAAATTCCCCTATTTTTAATATACTCTTTTGCTACATTATTACTAGCAAAAAGTTTTATAAAATATTGATTTATTGAATCTAATACTTTTAAATCTTGTTTTGGTTTATTACTATCATCATAAGATAAAGTAACATTATACATTGAAGCTAATTTTTCTATCGCTTCGGGATATGATAATTTTTCATATTCCATTGTAAACTTAATTGCATCTCCACCAACACCACAACCAAAACAATGGTATATCTGTTTTGCAGGACTTACGACAAATGATGGAGTATCTTCCCCATGAAAGGGACAGCATGCTTTAAAGTTTGCTCCTGCTTTTTTTAATTCAAGAGACTGAGAGATTACATCTACTATTTCAAGATGATTTTTTAAATTATCAATTGATTCTTTAGTTATCATGGCGAAATTATACTCTTTTATTATTTTATATGTGCTTTTATGATATTATATTGTTACTATTATATGTAAAGGTAATTTTTGGATAGTATAGTATTAGATTATAGAGATCCTTTAGTAAGTGTGATTATATTTTTTTCACTTGTATTTCTTATTTCATTTATTACATACTCTATTGGTGTGTACAAAGAGAAAAATGCAAGAAAAGATTATAGAAAACTTCTTAATAGATTTGAATTAGGAAAGTTAAAAGAAGAAGATTATGTACATTTGTACAAGACATACAATCTACCTTTTGATTCTATAATTTTATTAGCTTCAAGTTTCTTACATAAAGGTGATTACAATAAAGCGATATCTGTTTATTTAGCACTATTAGAGCATGTTACAGATAGAGTAAAAAAAGAAGAGCTTTTAGAGTTATTAGGTTCAACATATTTTAAAGGTGGTTTTTTACAAAGATCAAAAGAGATCTATTTAAAAGTACTAAAATTCTCACCAAGAAATGAAAATGCTTTAAAACATCTTCTTATTATAAATGAAAGACTAAAAGAGTATGACAAAGCTCTTGAAATAATTGAAGCTTTAGAAGAGTTAGATATAGAAGTAATAAGAGAAAAAATATATATAGAAACACAAAAACTATTAAATACTGCAGATTTAAGTTATAAAGAGAAAACAGAGAAATTATATTCACTTTTCAAACTAAATCATATTGTAGAAAGATTACTTATTCAATATTTAATTCAATACAATAAAAAGTTTTTATGGGAACATATTGATGAATTTGATATAAATAAATTTATTGATTTATTGTGGTATTTAGATTTTAATGATATTGATTTTGATGTAGTTGACAAAAATAAACAATTATCAGAAATATATAATGCAAAAGGATATTTACAAACTTGTAATCATAGTGAAGATTTTGTTTTTGATATTTTAATTGCACTAAATAAACATGAACATAAAATTCCAGTGACTCTTGATTTTGAATTTATTTGTACATCATGTAAACAAGTACATCCAATTTATGAATTAAGATGTCCACATTGTCATAATATATTAACATATAAAGTAAAATATAATTTAACTAAGGATTTAAATGAAAGAAATCAATCTTTACAGTGATGGATCTAGCTTAGGCAATCCTGGACCTGGAGGTTGGGGAACAATCCTTGAGTACAATGGAAAAGAAAAAGAGCTATGTGGAGGACAAGATAATACAACTAATAACCAAATGGAATTAGTTGGTGTTATTGAAGGACTAAAAGCACTAAAAGAACCATGTGTTGTAAATGTTATTTCAGATTCAACATATGTAGTAAAAGCTATAAATGAGTGGATAAATGGTTGGATAAAAAACAACTGGAAGAACTCTGCTAAAAAACCAGTAAAAAATGTAGAGTTATGGCAAGAGTATTTAAAGGTTTCAAAACCACACAAAATAAATGCTTTTTGGGTAAAAGGCCATGCTGGACACGAGCATAATGAAAGATGTGATATACTTGCAAGAACATTTGCAGAAAATTTAAAAAAACAAGGGGAAGAAAATGAGTGATTACTCGAAATTAGAAAAGTGTTTGGATTATCAGTTTAAAAACAAAGATCTGATAATCGAAGCACTTACACACAAAAGTTTAAAGAAGCCATATAATAATGAAAGATTAGAATTTTTGGGTGATGCAGTTTTAAATTTAATAGTTGGTGAATATTTATATAAAAAGTTTCCAAGTTCAAATGAAGGTGAATTATCTAAAATAAGAGCATCACTTGTAAATGAAAATGGATTTACAAAACTTGCTAATGAGATAAAACTTGGTGAGTATATATTTATTTCTACTGCTGAAGAGAGAAATAATGGAAGACATAAAGCTTCTATTCTTTCTGATGCTTTTGAAGCAATTATGGGTGCTGTTTATTTAGAATCTGGACTTGATGCATTAAAACCAATTATTTTAGACTTATTAGAAAAATCGTATGAAAAAATAAATCTTGATGTACTTTTTAGTGATTATAAAACTGCTTTACAAGAGATAACTCAAGCTCAATTTGGTAGTATTCCTGAATACAAAATAGAAGGTTCTTATGGGCCAGACCATAAAAAAGAGTTTGAAGTTTCAATTTGGATTGATGGTAAAAAATATGGTCAAGCAAAAGGAAAAAGTAAAAAATTAGCTCAACAAGCAGTAGCAAAAATTGCAATTGAGCAGTTTAAAGGTGATAATTAATGAATAGCTTCGGCCATAGGTTTAGATTTACTACATTTGGTGAAAGTCATGGTAAAGCACTTGGTTGTGTTGTTGATGGAGTTCCAGCTGGTATAAAAATAGATGAAGAGTTTATTCAAAATGAAATGAATAGAAGAAAACCAGGTCAAAATAAATTTGCAACAGCAAGAAAAGAGAGTGACAGTGTTGAAATACTAAGTGGTGTTTTTGAAGGTGTTACAACTGGAACTCCAATATCAATGGTTATTTTCAATGAAAATCAAAAAAGCCGTGATTACTCTAATGTAAAAGATTTATTTAGACCTGGACATGCAGATTATACATACTTTAATAAATATGGAATAAGAGATTATAGAGGTGGAGGAAGAAGCAGTGCAAGAGAAACAGCAGCAAGAGTTGCAGCTGGATCTATTGCTAAACTTCTACTAAAAGAGTTAAATATTGAAGTACAAAGTGGTATTTGTGAAATTGATGGAATAAAAGCATTATCTCATGACTTTACAAATGTACAATCTTCAGAAATATATGCTTTAGATAAAAAAGTAGAAGAAGAACAAAAAAATGCCATTTTAAATGCAAAAAATTCCCATAATAGCGTTGGTGGAGTTGCATTAGTAAATGTAAAAAATTGCCCTGTTGGTCTTGGTGAACCTCTTTATTTTAAACTAGATTCACAAATAGCAAATGCAATGATGAGTATAAATGCTGTTAAAGCTATTGAAATTGGTGATGGTTTTGATAGTGTAAAAACAAAAGGTAATGAAAATAATGATGAGATTAGAGCAAATGGCTTTAAATCAAATCATAGTGGTGGAATGCTAGGTGGAATATCAAATGGCGATGAGATAAACTTCAAAGTATATTTTAAACCAACACCCTCAATATTTATAAAACAAGAAACAGTTGATATTTATAATAATGAAGTTGATTGTGAATTAAAAGGAAGACATGACCCTTGTGTTGCTGTGAGAGGAAGTGTTGTTGCTGAATCGATGACAGCTTTAGTTCTTGCAGATATGTTACTTTTAAATATGAGTTCAAATATAAATAACATCAAAAAAGTATACAAAGATTAAAACAAAAAGTTAGAAAAAAAAGTAAGTTTTACTTAATTTTGTTTGATTATAATTACGCATAGCATCTCTTTGGTCAAGGGATGCTTTTTTTATGTCTAAATTTTTGTTAATTTATCTTGAACAAAATCGCTATATAATCCTAAAACTTTTTTTCTTTTTTCTTCAGTAAAAATAGAGATTCCAACTTTTTTTAATTTCTTTTCTAATTGATCATCAATATGAGGAACAATCAAAACATTAAAATTATTAGATTTAAATAACTTAACAATTTCATCTTCAACATTTTCATGTATTCTATTTTCCATTAATTCAACAGAACTAATAGTTTGACCTGTAAGATTTAAAACAGTAAAGTAATTAGCTTCTTTAACATCAGGAGCAACATTTGACATATAACTTAGATTTTCTATTGTAGGAAATACAATTCTCATAATTGAGCCTTTAATAATGATAATTTTATAAAAGGATTTTGTAAAAACTTAATAAAAAATAATATGTTTAACAAAAGTTTTTACAAAATTTAATGGTGTTATAATTTAGATTGACCAAGAGAGGAGTGTTATTTGTATGTTAGGCTAGACAACTAAACAAAATGACCAATCTAATTATATTTCTAATCATATATTCCAATCAAGCTTAACTCTTTAAACTAAGAATAATTTGAGAGAGCGGGTTCACTTAGTTTTATTTATTAAATTCACAAAATTTTTATATGAGTTAAGTCTTGTGAACATATGACCGTATAATAACATTAATTCGGTCATATGTCAAGTATTTTTTTAGATTTTTAATAAAAATATGATAAAATCCTAAATTAATAATTTAAGGAATTAAATGCCAAGAGAAAAACTAGAAAGAAAATTAAATTTAAAGCCAGTAAGTAAATACTTTGGACCTAAAGATATCAAAGCTAGTGAAGATGTAGTTTTACTTCATGAAGAGCTAGAAGCAATACATTTAATGGACTCTTTTTGTATGTATCAAGAAGATGCAGCAAAAAAAATGAATGTATCAAGAGCAACATTTGCAAGAATTATTAAAAGTGCAAGAAAGAAGATTTCACTTGCATTAATAACAGGTAAAAATATAAAAGTTCATGAAGTAAAAAATGAGTTTAGAATTGCTGTATGTTCAAATAAAGAAGACCAACTAGATTATGCAGAAGCTGAAGCTGAATATATTTGGATTATACTTATTAAAGATTATAAACTTACATCTCAAAGCTGTATCAAAAATCCAATGTATAGAAATGAAGATGAAGCAACATGTAATGTTCTTCCAGAGATTTTATATGATTATAAAGTTAACTACTTTATGATAAAAGATATCGATTATGATTTAAAAATTTCTTTAATTGCTAAAGGAATTTATCCAATGCTTAAAGAAAAAATTGAATTAGATTCACTTGTTGATATTTTTCAATAGAGACAAATTGTCTCTATTTTTATAAACTACTTTTTAACTCTTCCAATCTTGCTATTCTATCTTCAGTAGTTGGGTGAGTTCTAAAAAGATCAGAGAACTTTACATCTTTACCACTAAAAGGATTTATGATAAACATATGTGCAGTTTGTTCTGTAGCATTATGCATCTCTCCTCTTTTCGCAAAATTTTCTAATTTACTTAATGCACTTTGTAATCCACTTGCATCACCAACTAATCTTGCTGCACCTTCATCAGCCATATATTCTCTACTTCTGCTTACAGTCATTTGAATTACTGCTGCAGCGATTGGTAAAATTATAGCTAGTATTATCATCACAAAAGGATTTGAATTTTGTCTATCATTTCCACCACTAAACATTGCTGTAAATTGCATCATATTTGCAATCATTGCAATTGCACCTGCAAATACTGCTGCAATTGTTCCTATTAAAATATCGTAATGTCTTACATGAGAAAGTTCATGTGCTATAACACCTTCAATCTCTTTTTCATTTAATAAATCAATTAATCCTTGAGTAACTGCAACTGCTGCATTCTCATGATTTCTACCTGTTGCAAAAGCATTTGGCATCTCATCTGGAATTAAATATACTTTAGGCATTGGTAAATTTGCTTTATATGCAAGTTTTTGTGTAATTTGATATATATAATGTCTTCTATCACTTATCTCAACTGCATTATAGTGTGCAAGTACTTGCTTATCTGAATAATAATATGCATAAAAGTTCATACCAGCTGCAAGTAAAAATGCTATTAACATTCCATTTGCACCACCAAATGAGTAGCCAATGAAAACAAATAAGACAGATAATAGTGCTAAAAAGAATACTGTTTTAACTTGTTCCATATATGATTCCTTAATTTTAAATTCTGTTATGATATTATATTATAATTTATCAACTTTAATAAACAATTTAAATTTATTTTATATAAGTAAATTTTTTAGGA
Organism: Arcobacter sp. CECT 8986; assembly: GCF_004116725.1. Lineage (NCBI taxonomy): Bacteria > Pseudomonadati > Campylobacterota > Epsilonproteobacteria > Campylobacterales > Arcobacteraceae > Arcobacter > Arcobacter sp. CECT 8986. The sequence continues at coordinate 26,976 of NZ_PDKG01000003.1, forward strand.
GATATTTTGAAAAGCCTATACTTAATTAGACATGTAAAATCTTCATGGAAAAACTTAACTTTATCAGATTTTGATAGACCATTAAATAAAAGAGGAAAAATAGATGCGCCATTGATGGCAGAACTACTTAAACAAAAAAATATCAAACCTGATTTGATAATCGCATCACCTTCTTATAGAACTAGAAAAACTGCACAAATAATTGCAAGTAAAATTGGTTACGATAAAAATGAAATAATCTACTTTGAATCACTATATCATGCAACTTTAACTACTCTTATTGATGCTATAAAATATTTAGATGATAGATATGAAAATGTATTTTTAGTTGGTCATAATCCAAGTATAAACTACTTTGCAAATGAGTATTTAGATTTTGATAAAAATATTGCAACAACTGGTATAGTAAAAGTATCAATAAATTGTTTGATGTGGCAAGATATAAAAAAAGAAAATTGCACACTAATTTGGTACGAATATCCTAAAAAATATAAATAATTTATTTTTTTAAAAGTATAATTACAATCAAATTTACAAATAGGTGGAAAAATGAAAACATTATATTTGATGAGACATGCACAAAAAGAGACAGATAATACAAAAGATGATTATGATATTGAATTGACACAAGAAGGAATAGAAAATACAAAAAAACTTTGTACTCTATTAAAACAAAAAGATATAAATATTGATATGATTTTAACAAGTCCTGCTGTAAGAGCAGAAGAGACTGCACAAATAGTTGCTGAAGAGTTAAACTATGAAGGAATTATTACAAGAAATGAAGTTATATATAGAGCTTTTTTAAATGAACTATTAGAAACTCTATCTTATACATATGATAATATAAACTCACTATTTATGATAGGTCATAATCCCGCACTTGGAACATTGGCTTTTAAATTAACAAAATTAAGAGAAAAATTTGAAATGGGTTCAATTGCTAGAATAGATTTTGATTGTGATTCTTGGCTAGATATTAGTGAAGAAAATGCGAAACTTGTATATTTTGAAAAAGGTATTTAGGTAAATAAATTTTTTATTTACCTAAACAAAATTCACCAAACATAACATCTAACATTTCATCATTATCAAATGGTCTTGTAATATTTGATATATTATGTAAAGCTTCAGTTATATGATGAGCAAAAAATTCTAACTCTCCAGTATGTAAAGGAGTTGTAGATTCATTTATATGATATAAAGTCTGTTCTACACTATCAACTTGTCTTTTTGAAATTAAAGTCATTTCATCTGCATGAGTATTTTTATCTAAAATAGCCTCAAGTTTTGAAATAAGAGGTTTTATACTCTCTTTTGTACTTAAACTAATAAAATCATCATCAAGTCTAGATTTATCAAAAACATTATCTAAATCAGATTTATTTAAAACTTTGATTATTGTTTTATCAGTTGTTTCTTCAAGTAATGAAAGAATCTTTTCATCCTCTTTATCACAAGATTTACTATTATCAAAAAGACTTACAACAATATCTGCTTCATTAATAGCATTAATAGATTTTTCAATTCCTATTTTTTCTATAACATCAGTTGTTTCATCTCTAATACCAGCAGTATCAACTATTTTAATAATATGAGTACCAATCTTTACTGATTCTTCGATTGTATCTCTAGTAGTCCCTGCAATATCTGAGATAATTGCTCTTTCAAAATTTAATAGTTTATTTAGAAGTGATGATTTTCCAACATTTGGTTTTCCAATTATTGCAATTTTAAAACCTTCAATCATACCTTCTCTTCTTTTGCTAGCATCCAAAGTATTTGATAAATTCTCTTTAATATTTGCTAATTTATACTCAATTTTTTCAAAGATATCTTGAGGTAAGTCTTCTTCTGCATAATCAATACTTACTTCAGTATATGCAAGCATAAAAAGTAAATCTTGTCTAATATCTTCAACAAAATTAGACAACTCACCTTTTAATTGTTTTGCTAATAGTTTTACAGCATCTTCACTTCTTGCTTCTATTATTTTTGATATTGCTTCTGCTTTAGATAAATCTATCTTTCCATTTAAGAAAGCTCTTTTTGAATATTCACCTGGATTTGCTAATCTTGCTCCATAATGAATTACTTCATCTAAAATAATATTTGCTATTGCTACTCCACCATGGCATTGAAACTCTACTATATCTTCACCAGTAAAAGAAAATGGTGCTTTAAAATATATTAATAAAGCTTCATCAATTGGTTTGTCATCATGCGAATAAAGAGTTGATAATGTAGCTAGTCTTGGAGTTAAACTATCTTTTTTAGATATTTTAAGAGCTATTGGTAATGCGTCTTTACCACTAACTCTAACAATAGAAATAGAACCTATTCCATTTGCAGTTGCTATTGCAACAATAGTATTTTCATCAAACAATTTTATTGCTCTTTACTTCTATATTCATTTACTAATACGTATCTGTCACCTCTAACATTTGTTTTAACAGCTACATATTTAGTTGGAAATTCATCTCTTAATCTTTTTAGTGCAATATGAACTAAAATACCATCTAAAGGTTTAGTTTTAAAACTACCTTTTTCTTTTATAGTCTCTATTGCTGGTTCTAAATATGCGTGAATTGCTTCTTCTTGATTTTTCAAGAATTGTGCAACTTCTAATCTTAACATTAATCCATATTTTTCATTTATCCAATTAAATAAAATATATGATAATGCTTTATATCTATAACCCTCTTTACCAATAAGTAAAGCTGAATCTTCACCAGTAAATTCTACATATAATGTCTCTTCATCGTAGAATTCAACTTTAATATCATCTATTTCATAGCAAGTATTAGAAAATAAAGAATCTATTCCTTTTTTAACTTCTGTTAAAATTTCATCTTTATCTTTTCTTACAATAATTTGAGAAATTTGTTGTTTTTCTTCAACTTCATAAAAATTATCAAAAATTTCTTCTTTTTCTTTAACTTTTGGAACTTTTTTTAATACAGGTTTTTCGTGATTCTCTTTTGAAGTATTACAACATGCATCCTCAATTTTTTTAGAAACATCTTCTATTTTAATATCTTTTTTTCTAAAGTGATTTTCTTTAGGTTTTCTTTCAAATTCTCTTCTAGAGTTTTTTTCAATAACTCTAATAATAGCACTTTTTCGACCAATACCAAGAAATCCTTTTCTTGGTTGTTGGTCTATTTCTATTTCTAAATTAGTAATAGAACATTTAAATTCACTTTTTGCTAATTCGTATGCTTCTTCTAGAGTCTTTGCTTCAAACTTTTTCATAATTAAATCCTATTTTTTTAAAGCTCTTTTCTTTTCAAACATTTTATTTATAGTATATTGTTGAGCAATTGTAAATACGTTGTTTACAAACCAATATAATGTTAATCCTGCTGGGAACCATAAGAAGAAGAATGTAAATACTACTGGAAGCATTTGGAATATCTTCTTTTGCATCTCATCTTGCATTGTATTAGGAGTAAGTTTTTGTTGAATAAACATAGAAACACCCATTAAAATTGGTAATACAAAATAAGGATCCATTTCAGCTAAATCTTTAATCCATAAAATCCACTCTGAACCTTTAAGTTCAATTGCATTTAATAATACTCTATATATAGCGAAAAAAACTGGGATTTGTAATAAAATTGGTAAACAACCACCCATTGGGTTTGCACCATGTTTCTTATAAAGCTCCATCATATGCATAGATGCTTTTTGTTTGTCATCTTTATATTTAGTTTGGATTTCTTTTATTTTTGGAGCTAAATCTTTTAGCTTTTGCATAGAAACCATACCTTTATAAGATAAAGGATATAAAACTAATTTGATTAAAATTGTAGCTAATACAATTGTCCAACCCCAGTTTCCTACTAAGTTATGAATATATTGTAAGAAAATAAACATTGGTTTTGCAATAAATGTAAACCAACCATACTCAATAACATCAGTTAACTCAGGATTTAAAGCTTTTAAAGTTTTAAACTCTTTTGGTCCAACATATCCACTAAATGAGATATTGCTATCACCATGAATAAATCCTTGAGGATTTTCTTCTTTATCTGGCATAACTGTAACTGCTAAAGATTTATCAAAATTATAAATTACAGTTGCATAATATCTATCAAAACTCGAAACAAATTTTATACCAGTGTAGCTTTTAGTTTTATCTAAATCACCATCTTTAGTTAATTCCATTGTTCCATCATTTTGTTTTACATATAAACCATGGTCAGCATACATATCAGCTAATACATTTGGTCTAAATCCATTAGAAATAAAGAATTTTTTACCATTTGTTGTAGCTACTGCTAAATCATAGTGTCCATCTGGATAGAAAGTGAAAGTTTTTGTTAAAACTGTATCTGTAAGATTTTGTGTTAAAACTAATTTTTGTACAGAAGTTGTAGCATCTACATCATTACTTGATGCAACTACGCTTGTTTTAAATGCTTCTTCATTTACATTTGCATCAGCAAATCTAACTTCTAAAGGTCTTAATTGATTAGCTTCAAACAATTTAATTTTTTGTTTATTCTCATCAATATATTGTTTATCTTCTAAAACAACTTGCGCAATTCTACCTAAACTATCTATTTGAATAGTATTATGTTTAGTTTTTACTGTTGCAATTAAATCATTAGAAGAAATAGCTTTAGATGATAATCCTTCAGCAGATTTTGAAATATTTTCAGCAGACGCTGTAACACTTGAACTATTTTGTTCTACTTTAGGTGCACTATTTTGCTTGGCAACTTGCTCTTTTTTAATTTCAGCCTGTCTTGCTTCTTGTTGAGGCTTTAAAACTAAATACTCATAAGCAATAAAAAATGCAAGGACAACTAGTGTCATAATTAACATTCGTCTTTGCATACCTTTGTCTTGATTCATCAAATTGTTATTCATCATTATTGTCGTTCCACTCCCTGTTTCTAACTACCAAATATTTATTTTTATCTATGGGTATATACCAATATTTGATTTTAATTTTTTTAAAATTTATATTATTATGCTTCGGCAACTTTATAATCGGATAATCAATTCCACCTGCAAAAAGTTGATTACATTTTAATATCCGTGTTATTGTAAAATAAATAGCCTTAAAAAAAGAATTATTTTCAAATTGCCAGATTGCATAATGAGAACAAGTTGGGTAATACCTACAACTTCCATAAGAAAAAATAGATAAATATTTTTGATAAAACTTAATTATGTATTTAGCTACACTATTCATTTTAATAGTTTTAAGTTTTTCAATGCAAAAATAAAATCTTTTTCCAATTCTTGGGGGTTTCTTTCAAATATTTTTTGTTTAGCAACAAATATGTAATTACCAGAAATTACTCTATTTTCAAAAGAAACAAACATGCCTCTAAGTCTTCGCTTAGAACTATTTCTTTGTACCGCTCCGCCTACTTTTTTAGATGCAACAAATGCAACTTTTAAATTTTTACTAGGCGAAAAAAAAGCGACAAATGAATGGGTATGCCATTTTTTGTCGCTTTTATATATCCTGTTAAAATCGCTTGAATTATTAATTCGGTGTTTTTTGCTTAAACAGCTAATCTTTTTCTACCTTTAGCTCTTCTAGCTTTAATAATTTTTCTACCGTTTTTAGTTGCCATTCTAACTCTAAAACCATGAGTTCTCTTTCTAGGAGTGTTATGTGGTTGATATGTTCTTTTCATTTTTAGCTTTCCTCTTATTGACTTTGACTAATTAAGTTGCGGATTATAGTTAAAGTTTACTTAAAGTTACTTTAGTTTAAACTCTTTAAAAGATTGTAAATTTACTATATTTCCAACAATTTTATTTAATATTTACTTGTATTTCATCATCTTTATAATCAAATTCTACACTGCTTCCTTCTTTTATTTCATCTTCTAAAATCAAATCAGCTAATCTATCTTCAACTATTTCATAAATTGCTCTTTTAAGTGGTCTAGCACCATATACTGGGTCAAAACCTGCTTTTGCAATAAACTCTTTTGCACTATTTGTTAAACTAATAGTAATATCTTTTTCTTCTAATTTTCTTTTTATTTTATTAAATAAAATATCAACTATACTTGTAATTGCTTCTAATCCTAATTGTTCAAATATTACAATATCATCTAATCTATTTAAAAATTCAGGTTTAAAGTTTAATTTTAATTCATTTAAAACTTCAGCTCTTCTATTCTCTTTATCAGATATCTCAATTATTTTTGAACTTCCAATATTTGATGTCAATATAATAATAGTATTTTTAAAATCAACAGTTACACCTTTGTTATCTGTTAATCTTCCATCATCTAATACTTGTAATAATATATTAAATACGTCTGGATGAGCTTTTTCTATTTCGTCAAATAAAATTACACTATAAGGTTTTCTTCTTACAGCTTCTGTTAATTGTCCACCTTCATCATAGCCAACATATCCTGGTGCTGCACCAATTAATCTTGAAACAGCATGTTTTTCCATATACTCACTCATATCAAATCTAATAAGTGATTTTTCATCATCAAATAGAAATTTAGCTAATGTTTTAGCACTTTCTGTTTTACCAACACCTGTTGGGCCTAAAAACATAAAAGAACCAATTGGTCTATTGGCTTCACTTAAACCAGCTTTATTTCTTTTTATTGCTCTACTAATTGCTTTTATAGCATCATCTTGTCCAATTACATCTTCTTTTAATACAGATTCTACTTTTAAAACTCTTTGTTTTTCAGAATCCATCATTTTATTTACAGGTATTCCTGTCCATCTTGACACTATACTTGCAATTGATTCTTCATCAACTGAATTTCTAAGTAAAGTACCCTCTTCTTGCATTTTTTTCCATTTTTCTTCATTATCTTTTATCTGTTTTTCTAATGCAGGTATTTCACCATACTCTATTGATGCAGCTTCTTCAAATCTTGATTCTCTTTTTGCAATATTTGCTTTTGTTCTTAACTCTTCTATTTTTGCTTTTAAACTTGAAGTTGCATTAAAAGTCTCTTTTTCATTTTGAAATCTTGCTTCTAATCCTCTTTTTTCTTCATCTTTATTTGCTAACTCTTTTTCAATTTCTGCTAATCTTTGCTCATTTTTTTTAGTTTTTTCCATTTTTAATGCTTCTTTTTCAACATTTAAAGATTGAATATCCCTTTTTATTGCTGAAAGTGCATATGGTTCTGATTCTATTTGCATTTTTAATTCTGCGGCTGCCTCATCAATTAAATCAATAGCTTTATCAGGTAAAAATCTATCTGTTATATATCTATCACTTAATTTTGCAGCTGCAACTAATGCACTATCATTAATAGTTACATTGTGATGTGTTTCTAATCTCTCTTTTATTCCTCTTAATATTTGCAATGCCTCATTTACATTTGGTTCATCAACTTTTACTGGTTGAAATCTTCTTTGCATTGCAGCATCTTTTTCAAAATATTTTCTATACTCTTTTAATGTTGTTGCACCAATAGTATGAAGTTCACCTCTTGCTAAACTTGGTTTTAAGATATTTGCTGCATCCATACTTCCTTCGCTTGCTCCAGCACCAATAATAGTATGTATTTCATCAATAAATAAAATAATATTTCCAGCTTTTTTTACTTCATCAATTACAGCTTTTAATCTATCTTCAAATTCACCTCTATATTTAGCACCTGCAATTAGTGCACTCATATCAAGAGCAATTACTCTTTTATTTAATAGGCTTGTTGGTACATCTTTATTTACAATTTTTTGAGCTAATCCTTCTGCAATTGCAGTTTTACCAGTTCCTGGTTCTCCTAATAATACTGGATTGTTTTTTGTTTTTCTAATTAGAATTTGCATCATTCTAGTTATTTGTTCATCTCTTCCAATTACTGGGTCAAGTTCTCCATCTATTGCTTTTTTATTTAAATCTGTACCAAATTTTTCTAAACTTTCTAAAGTTTCATCAGATGTAGCACTATCGATTTTTGCTCCTGCTCTTATTGCTTCAAGCTCTTTTTTTGCATCTAAAAGATTTATATATTTTCCTAATACTTCTTTTATTTGTTTATCATCAAAATTTGCAATAAGCCATGTATCTATTGCAATAAAGCTATCCCCATTTGAACTCATTAGTCCGTGAGCTTTTTCCAAAGAACTCATAAAGTTTCTTGATAATTTTATATTCTCTTTTGAAATATTTGATGATGTTGGTAGTTTTGATGCAACTGATTTAATCTCTAATTCAATTGCTGCTTTATCAACATTCATTTTATTTAATAATTGATTTAATACAGAATTAGTGTTAGTTATCAACGCCCATAAAAAATGTATTATATCTACTTCTTGATTTTTGTTATGTAGGCTTAATGATACTGCTGAATCTATTGTCTCAGCAACTTGGTTTGTTATTTGTTCGAATATTTTTTTCATTTTTAGCACTCCTTTACTTTAACTGCTAAATAATTATAGCAGGTTGAGTGTTATCTTGTCAAGTAGTTTCAATATAATCGAAATATATTTTAAATTCACATCCTTTAAATTCACTATTTTTATACTCAAAATTTATATTTTCAACATCAATTCTTCCATTCATATGGTCAACTATAATTTGATGTGTCATATAAAGTCCTATTCCCGTACCTTGTTTTTGATGTTTTGTTGTAAAGTATGGTTCAAATATTTTTGGTTTTACATTTTCATTTATTCCACCAGCATTATCTTTTATAGAAATAACAACTTTACTATCTTCTAAATATGTACAAATTTCTATTAATTTATTTTCATCTGATATCTCTTTTAAAGCATCTTTTGAGTTATTGATTATATTTATTAAAGCTTGAGTTAACTCATTTGTATAACCTTTTATAAATAAGTTTTGAGAGAACTCTTTTTTTACTTCAATATAGTGATTTTTAAAACTAGATTCCAAAAGCTTCAATGCATTTTCGATAACGCAATTTATATTTAAAATCTCTTTTTCTTTATCAACTTTAAAAAAGTTTCTAAAATCATCAATTGTTTTTGATAAATATTTAGTATTTTTAATAATCATACTTAATGAACTTTCCAAACTTTCATCATCTAAAATACCAAACTCTTTTTCTATTTTAATTCCACTTGCAGCTGTACTAATTGAACTTAAAGGTTGTCTCCATTGATGTGCAATATTTCCAATCATCTCTCCCATTGAAACCATTTTTGATTGTTGAAATATTAATTTATCTTTATTTTTTAATTCTGTAATATCAACTATATTACTAATTTTTAATCTTCTTGAATTTAATTCTACAAATTTACCTTGAATTAGTGCTGTAAACAGTTCTCCATTTAGTTTTTTCATTTGAACTTCATATGGTAAAGTATCTTTTAAAACCTTTCTTTTTACAGTATCAATAGATGGCTCAGCAATAAAATCAAGAATATTTCTACCTTTTACTTCCTCTTTTGAGTTTGCACCTACAAGTTTTAAAGTAACATCATTTACATCAATACAGTGATTTGTATCATGAATTACAATAGCTTCCATCGTAGAGTTAAATAAAAATTCAAAACTATCCCTTGAATTTTTTAGATGTTTTTCTCTATTATTTACCTGCATTTTCATCTTTTCAAAACTTTTTACAAGCTCAGAAATCTCTTTAAAGTTTGAATCTTTAATCTTTTTAGAATAATCTCCATTTGATATATTTTTTGTAGTTTCTTGAAGATAATCAAATTGATTAAAAATATTTCTAAATAATTTAAATACTAAATAAAGCATAAATAAAATAAAAATAATAACAACAAAAAATACTAAAATAAGAAAGCTTCTTAACGTTTTTAAAACTAAATCATAACTTTCTCTAATTACTATTGTCCAACCAGTTTTATCTAACTTTGTATACATACCAAAATTATTACCATTTGAATTTGCAGTTTTAAATGTAGCTAAAGAGTACTCTTTCTTTTTATTTATCAAATCATTATAAATAGAACTATTTTTTGCATTAAATCTTTGATTAACTAAATTTTTATAATCAGGATTAAAAATAAAAATTCCATTTTCATCTAAAATTTTTATCATATGTGAATCATCACTATTTTGAAATTTTGTTATAAAGTTTGAAAACATATCAAGTCTTAATATCACAACAAGTATTTCATTCTCTTTTCTTAAACTATAAGAGATACTTGGTTTATTATCAACTGAAGAAAAAAATACATTTGACCAAGAAGATTTATCAAATCCCCTTACTGATTTATAAAAAGCTTTATTTGAATAGTCAAATCCTTTATATATATGGTCATTTAATTTTGCATAAAAATTAGTTAATTTCCCATTTTTATCCAAAATTAAAATAGATGAAATATCACTATTAAGCTCTACTATATTTTTTAATAAATTATCATCATTTTTATAATTTTTTATTGCATAATTGGCAACTTTTTCTATTTTATGTAATAGGTTTTTTGCTTGTGATTTTACTTGTTTTATAACTTGTTGTTGAGAATGTTCTACACTTTTTATTTTTATATCATGGAAACTTATCATTGACATAACACCTATAATAATAGATACCATAACAATTGAAAAAAGAATAAGTGTTGAAATTGTATTTTTTAAACTTTTCATATTATTTCTTTGGTTCAAACTCTTGATTTTTAACTTCCACTAAGATGTAATCTCTTGTAATATCACCATATTTATCAAAAACAATTTTGCCTTGTAAGCCTTCAAATATTTTTTTATCTAAAATATATTTTTTTATACTTTTAGGGTCAGTTGTTTCTAGTAATGCTTCTTGCAAAATTTTAGCAGCTTCATATGCTTGAATAGAAGCAGAAGATGGCTTTTCATTGAAAGTTTTTATATATTCATTTTTAAATTTTAGATATTTATCCTCTTTTGATGTATTATCATATCCTGTACAAAAAAGAACTCCTTCTACTGCTTTGCCACCCTCTTCTATAAACTGGTAGTCTTTTGCCCATGCAGAAGTTGCTATTATTTGTGTCAATTTATTTAGTTTAAAAAATTGAATTAATTTTGCACTATCAATTGAATTTGCAATGATAAATATTGAACTAGTATCATCTAATTTGTTTAATATTTTTTTATAATCGCTTTCTAGTTTTATTAACGAAACTATTTTTCCACTAAATTTATCTTCAAAAGATTTTTTTAGACTTTTTATTACATCTTGAGAATAGAGATTATTTGAAGAGTCATATATAATTTGTATCTTTTTTTTATTATTTTCAATAAGATATTTTGATAAAGGGTCATACATTTTTGGATTAATAGTGGCTTGTAATCTAATAAAATTATCATCTTTTTTTGAAAACTTTTTACTACTTGCATTTGCAGATATTAAAAGTGTATCATCTCTATTTTTTAATTCATTCAAAGTTATCTTAGTCATAGCACTTGTGCTATTACCAATTATTATATTAATATTATCATCTAAAAATTCATCAACTATTTTTTTTGTTTGTATTACATTTTGATAATCATCTTTAATAATAATTTGAATATTTTTATTATCAACTCTATTATTTATCTCATCAAAACCTAATTTGAAGCCATTTAATATACTATGGCCAATTGATGAATATTTGCCACTTAAACTTGAGATAAAGCCAATTTTTATAGTTTGTTTATTATTATTGCTAAAAAAGTAAATAGATACTGCTATTATTATTAAAAATATTAGAAGGAAAATTTTTTTCATATATAACCTTTAAAAAAAGAAGAATCTTTCAATAATTATACTCAATATTTACTAAAAGGAAATAAATGCTTTGTGGCATAGATGAAGCTGGTAGAGGGCCTTTGGCTGGTCCTTTAGTTGTAGCTGGAGCAATTTTAAATGAACAAATAGAAGAATTAAATGACTCTAAAAAATTATCTGAAAAAAAAAGAGAAGAACTATTTAAAAAAATAACAAAATCAAGTACTTATCATATTGTTTTTAAATCATGTCAAGATATAGATACAAAAGGAATAAGTCAATGTCTAAAAGAGTCGATTTTAGAAATAATGCAGACATTAAATGCAGATGAATTTTTGATGGATGGAAATACATCTTTTGGTATTGATACATTACAACATAAAATCAAAGCAGATGCAACAGTAAAAGAAGTAAGTGCAGCTTCAATATTGGCAAAAGTTAGTAGAGATAGATATATGTGTGAAATATCTAAAGATTACCCACAATATAACTTTGAAAAGCACAAAGGTTACGGAACAAAAGCTCATGTTGAAAAGATTAAAGAGTTTGGAAGAAGCAAAGAGCATAGATTCTCTTTTAGATTAAAAGAGTTAGGAGAAGAGAAAGGTGGAGTTCAAAAAAGCTTATTCTAGCTTATTTTGACACTTCACCAATATATTTTTCTACTGATTTTATTTTTTGTTCAATTCTATTTTCGTGGTTTTTTCTTATATCAAATGTAATTGTAGAATATACTCTATTACATCCTGCATCTTCTAAAACTTTATAACAATTACCTATTAATTCCAATGCTTCACTCATTTTTTCAGTTTCAATTATTGTACACATTGAAGTTAACTGGTAACTATATCCACTACTTCTTATCACATCAATAACTTTTGAAACATCTTTAGCTTTACTCTCACTTTTATCAGTTGGAAACATTGCCATTTGTACTAATACACTCAAGACTAATCCTTTTATTTTAATAATATATTTATATACCCTTATTTCTAATTATTTCATTAAGTAAAAATATTAATAATTTTTTGACACTAATTATTTTTTTACAATAAAAAATTATATACTTTAATTTATCAAATGGTTACCAATTATTTATTAAAAGAAAGATTCTAAAAAAAGTGTTTTATAATTTATTTTTTTAATATTTTATTTACACTAAATTTGTTATATTAAAAAACAATTTAAAAGGAGAGCAAATAATGCAAATTGAAGTAAATGCAGAAGTAGTACTTTCTCAGTTAGGTTATACAAAGAATGAAAGTTCTTTAAAACAAGCATCAGATATTATTGAAAATACAAAAGATTTCGATAAATTCGCAAAACACGTAATTTCTTTAAATGACAACTTAAAGAAAATGAATGCATATGTTGCACTATCAAATACAAATAAGTATTTAAAAATTAAATGTGATGAGAATGATGCACAAGAAATTTTAACTGAATTTCATAAATCAGTTAAAAATTGGGCAGAAAAATATAATATTGAACTTCAAAAAGTAGATAACAAAGAAGTATATTATATTTTAGGTGTAGCTGCTTAATCTATTTTTTTAGAAGTATATTCTTTTATACTTCTAAAAAATCTTTCTATGACTATGACAATAAGGAACTTTTCCTGTTTTTAAATAGTAATCTTGATGATAATCCTCAGCACTATAAAACTCTTTTGCATCATATAATGTAGTTGCAACTTTATACCCTTTTTCTGATAATTGGTCTAAAACTTTCATAGCTGTTTCTTTTTGTTTTAAACTTGTATAAAAAATTGCAGATAAGTATTGACTTCCAATATCTGGACCTTGACCATTTTCTTGAGTAAAGTTATGAATTTCAAAAAAGTATTTTACTAAATCTTCATATGTTATTTCACAGCTATCAAATTCTACTTTTACAGCTTCTAAATGTCCAGTCATTCCAGAGCATACCATTTCATAACTAGGATTTGGAATATCTCCACCCATATATCCAGAAACTATACTATAAACACCTGATAATTTAGAAAAATAGTACTCTACTCCCCAAAAACATCCTGCTGCAAAATATGCAATACTATGATTTTTACAACATTTACTTTTACTATCAAATGTAAGTGAAATAGAGTTTACACAATGTCTTGTGTTTTTAGAAGTGAAGCCTTCTCCTTCAAAAACATGTCCTAAATGACCTTTACAATTGGCACAAACGATTTCCATTCTTCTTCCATCTTTATCTGGAACTCTTTTTACTGCACCTTTAATTTCATCATCAAAGCTTGGCCATCCACATCCAGAAGAAAATTTACTATCTGATTTATATAAAGCAGTATTACATTTTTTACATCTGTAAATACCCTCTTCATAAAAATCATTATATCTACCAGAAAAAGGTCGTTCAGTACCTTTTTGTTCTATAACATACTCTTCTTCAGGTGAAAGTTTATTGTATTGCATTTTTTCCTCTATTAGTTAATTTTAAAGGTATTCTAACGGGAAAGATAAAAAATGAGAATAAATTTTCAATATAACTTTTGATTTTAATTTATTTTAAATAATCATAAATTAATTCTAAAAAATTAAAGGTAATTTCAAAGTAAATTTTGCACCTGTAAACTCTTCATTTTCAAATTTATAAGTACTATTTTCTACTTTTATATCTCCATCTAAAAGCTTTTGCATTATCTCTTTTGACATATAAAGACCAATACCAGTACCTTTTTCTTCTTTAGTAGTAAAATAAGCATCAAAAATCTTTTTGTGAAGTTCTTCTTTTATTCCACCTGCATTATCAATAATTTCTATATTAAAAGAATCATCTTGTTTATAGCTATTAATCAATATCAATCTTTTTGTTTTTAGTTTAATAACTTCATCTCTTGCATTATTTAAAAGATTAATTAAAACTTGAATAAGTTCATTTTCCAATGAAGTAATTTTAATATTTTCAAGATTTTTCACAAGAATAATCTCTTTTGCAGAAAATTGTGCTTTTACTAATTTTAAACTTTTATCTATTGTTTCACTTATATCAATATTCTTGAATTTATTTCTTTTTGGGTCATAAAAACTTTTAAAATCATCAATAGTTTGAGATAAATATTTAGCAGAACTATTTATCATATTCATACCTGAAATAATATCATCATCAGTTAATTTATCAAAATCTTTTTTTAATAATATTCCAGAAGATACAGTAGTTATTGAAGATAAAGGTTGTCGCCATTGATGGGCAATATTTCCAATCATTTCTCCCATTGTTGCAAGTTTACTTTGTCTTACTATAATATTTTCTTTTTTTGTTATCTCTTCTACTTTTTTATCTATTATCTCGTTTAGATGTTCATTCATATCTTTTAATTTTTTCAATGAAGAAGCTAATTTTAAATGTAATTGCACTCTTTTTAATAGTACTTGAGGATAAAAAGGTTTTGTTAAATAATCAACTGCACCTTTATCTAAACCTTCGATAATATCTTTTTCTTCATCTTTTACTGTTAGAAATATAATAGGAATCTCTTTTGTTTTTTCATTTGCTTTTAGTTTTTCACATACTTCATATCCACTCATATTTGGCATAACAATATCAAGTAAAATCAAATCAAAATCATTTTCTTCTACTAAACTTAAAGCATTTTCTCCACTTGTTGAATATATAACATTAAAATCTTTTAATATATTCATTGCAACTTGCAAATTTTTTGGATTGTCATCAACTAAAAGAATTTTATTTGCATCTTTATCATAATCCATACTATTCTCCATAAATTTCTTTAAACAATAATTTTTTATATTTAACAAAAATATTAGCTTTTGTAATTAGTTCAATTGCAATAAAAGGTTTAATTACATAATCACTTCCACCTATTTCATATGCTTCTTCAATATCTTTTGTAGAGTCTTTTCCAGATAAAAAGATAATAGGAATATTTTTTGTTTTATCGTTTGCTTTTAATTCTTTGCAAACATCATAACCATTCATTTCAGGCATCATAATATCAAGTAATATCAAATCAAAATCATTTTCTAAAACTAACTGCAATGCTTTACTACCACTTTGGGCATAAAACATCCTATGACCTTCATTTTTAAGAATATTCATAGCCATTTGAATATTTTTTGCAGTATCGTCAACAATTAAAATCTTACCCATTTTGACTTTCCATTTTATTTTTTATATTTTCTATCAAATTTGAATAGTTATTTAATAAATAATCGACTTTTTCAATATCAAATGATTCAATATATTTTTTTAGTTCATTTGTATATTCATTTATCACCATCAAATCAAAATCTTTATTTATTAAAATCAACTCATCACAAAAAGACTCTATTAATATAAAATCACCTTTGCTTTTTATACTATTTAAATTTGTTTCTAAATCTTGTAATTTTTCAACTAAAATAGCTAATTTTTCATTTGGTACAAACTTATCATTTTTACATAAGTTTTCAATTGTATTCGTATCAAATTTAAACTCCAAAAACTTACTTAATTCAGCTAATAAATCATTTATTATTATTGGTTTTCTTAAATATCCATCAAAACCATAAGACTCAACTTTTTGTAAATCTTTTCCCATAACTGAAGCAGTTAGAGCAATAACAGGAATATTTGAAGTTTTTTTATTATTTTTTATTGAAGTTGTAGCTTCATATCCATTCATTATTGGCATTCTTAAATCCATGAGAACTAAATCTATTTTCTCTTTTTCTATTATTTCTAATGCTCTTTTTCCATTATTTGCTAAAAATAGTTTAAAGTTATGATTACTTAAAATTGATTTTATTAATTTTCTATTTTCATCAACATCATCAACTATTAAAATAGAAGCCTTTTCAAAAATTATAGATTCATAATCTATTTTCTCTTTTATATCATTTTCATCAATAGAACCTACATCTATATCATAAAGTTTAACTCTAAAAGTTGAACCTTTACCTTTTTGACTAAATACTTCAATCTTACCATTCATCATCTCTACAAGTTTAGAACAAATTGCTAATCCTAGCCCTGTACCACCATATTTTGCCCTATCTTGTTCACTTTGTTCAAATACATTAAAGATATTTTTTAAATCTTTTTGATCAATTCCTACACCTGTATCTGTTATTTCAAATACTAAATCAATTTTACTTTTGATACCATTTTTAAATATATTATTTACATTTAGTTTGATATATCCTTGCTCTGTAAATTTAATAGCATTTCCTATTAAATTAAACAATACTTGTCTTAATCTAATACCATCAATTATTATATATTTAGGTATTGTATTATCAACATGAACAGAAAAATCAATATTTTTACTTATTAATTTTGAGTGAAATATAGATTCAACTTCCAAAATCAATTCATTTGGATTTACAGATTCATATTTTATCTGCATTTTCCCAGCTTCTATTTTTGATAAATCTAATATATCATTAATAATTGCTATTAATGCTGTTCCACCTTTTTTTATTGAACTTAAATAATCTTTTTGAATAGGATTAGTTATCTCTTTTTCAAGAAGTTCTGTAAAGCCAATTACTGAATTCATTGGAGTTCTTATTTCATGACTCATATTTGCTAAAAATTCAGTTTTATGTTTTGTTGCTTCTAAAGCTTTATTTTTTGCTTCTATTAATTCATTGTGAAGTTTTTCAACTGCTGTTATATCATGAAAAACAGCCGTTTTTAAATCAACACTATTTTCAATATGTGAAGCTAATACTTTGAAAATATACTCTTTATTATCTAGTTTTATTTTTACTTTATTATATTTACATGGATTATCTATAATATAATCTATCCAAAGTTTATTTTCTTTATATGAAGTTATAAACTCACTATTTTCATCACTTTTATCAAATAACTCACTAATACAATTATATCTTTTTTTGAAATCATCTAAAGAATCAAAATGAAAATAATCAAAAAATGCTTTGTTTACTCTTTGTATCTCTTTTCCATTTGTCACTACAACTATATCCATTTGAGAATCCATAATTGAGTGAATAAACTCATTTGATTTTTTCAAATCTTCTTGAGCTTTCTCTTTTTGTTCAATTTGATTTTTTAATTTTCTATTTGAATAAAAGATTATCAAAATAATAATTATTGAAAAAATAACAATTTTCCATATCAATGTATAATCAATTTTTTCTTGATACTCAACTTGAACCCATTTTCTATAAATTCTGTCAAACTCTTCTTTTGATATATTATTTAATACTTTATACATAATAGATAACAAAATCTTATCATCTTTTTTTACACCAAAAGAGTAAGAGAAACTATAACCTGAAGGACCAACAATTTTTAAATTTGATAATCCTAACTTTTTAGCATAATAATCAAATGAAGCAATATCAGTAATAAAATAATTAATCTGTCTACTTGCAAGTGCTTGCAGACCATCTTTAATATTATCATACTCCCTTAACTTCTCAATATCAACATAATCTTTTTTTATAATTTCAGAAACAACATAGTTATCAACAGTACCTATTTTCTTTTTATTTACTATTGAATCAATTGATTTAATATATTTATTATTATCACTTGTACCAATAATTACTAAATCTGTTGTGAAATAAGATGCCGTATAATCTATATATTTAGCCCTAGAAGAAGAATAAGAAATTGCATCAATTACATCAATTTTCTTATCTTTCATAAGATTTAAAGTCTCTGACCAGTTTTTTGTTTTTACTAATTTAAAATCAACTTGAGAGCTTTGTTTAATTGATTTAAATAAATCTGGAATAATTCCTACATAATTACCTTTTTCATCATAAAAAGAGTAAGGATGCCAATATCCATCCCCTGCTATTTTTATAGGTGAATTCTTTTTAAGCCAATCAAGCTCTTTTTGAGTAAAAAGATTTTTTGCATTATATAACTTCACACTTTTTGAATCAAAAACCCATCTTTTATTTATCTGTTTTCTTTTCTCTTT
The DNA here is from genome assembly GCF_004116725.1 of Arcobacter sp. CECT 8986. Taxonomy (NCBI): domain Bacteria; kingdom Pseudomonadati; phylum Campylobacterota; class Epsilonproteobacteria; order Campylobacterales; family Arcobacteraceae; genus Arcobacter; species Arcobacter sp. CECT 8986. Next base: position 45,534 of record NZ_PDKG01000003.1, read on the forward strand.
TGATATAGTCATAAGTGCTTTTTGAATTATTGTAAAAAGCATCTTTTTATCTTTTATTACTGCCATTGACAATCTAGCACTATCAAAATCAGCTTTAAATTTTACTTCAAGATTTGTCAACATATGTTTGTTTATATAATAAGAAACAACAGGCATATTTCCTACATAAATATCTGCTTTATTATATGAAACATAATCAATTGCTTCTTCATTTGATTTTGTAAAAATAAATTTTATATTTGGAAATCTTTTTTGTAGTTTTTCATGAATAAAGTTGCTTTTTGGTACAGCAACAGTAAGGTCTTCTATTTGTTGAAAATTATCTAATTGTAAATCTTTTCTTGAGACTACAACAATATCTGCAAGTAAATATGGTTCTGTAAAATCAAGATACATTTTTCTATCTTCTGTACTGTCTGCACAAGCAAGCATATCTATATCTTTTAATCTTATTTTTTGCATTACTCTAGACCATTTGTCAGAATAAATATCAAATTTTAAGCCTGTTAATTTAGATATCTCTTTTAAGTAGTCAGAAGATATTCCACTTTGAATATCTTGTTTGTTTTTGAATTCGAATGGAGCCCAGTTACTATCGACTCCAACTTTGACAATAGGATTTTTTGAAATCCACTCTTTTTCTTTCTTTGTTAAGACTAAAGATGCATTTAATGAAATAGAAAAATAAATAAACAAAAGAAAAAGAGAAAAATACTTCATATATACTCTTTATGTCAATTTTGATTATTTATAGTAACTGAATTTTTCTTAAACTAAAAGACTTCAAAGCTCTGTTCTATCAAGATTTCTTCTTCATATAATACTTTTCCAATAAAAACATCACCCTTTTTAAAATCTCCCACACCCATAGGTGTTCCAGTCATTAAAATATCAGCATCTTCAAAATCTAAGAAACTATTTGCCTCTTTTATAATATCTTCTGGTTTATTTATCATCAAAGGAACACCACCTTCTTGTTTTAAATCACCATTTATAAATAGTTGCAAACTTAATTTATTTAAATCACCATCAAAAGATACAAACTTAGAAAATACAGCTGAGTTTCTAAAAGATTTTGCTCTTTCCCAAGGAAGTCCAGCTTTTTTCAATTTAGATTGTACATGTCTTAGTGTTAAATCGAGTCCAAATCCAACTGCTGTAATTCTGTTATCTTCTAATATAAAACTAATTTCAGCTTCATAGTGACAAGATGGCTCACCAGCTGGAAAAACTAACTTTTCAGAAATTGAAGAGTTTGGTTTTATAAAAAATACCATTTCATCTGGTATATCATTATCTAACTCTTTTATATGTTCAACATAATTTCTTCCAATACAAACAACTTTTGAAGGCTCAATTCTTATAACATTATCTAATACTATACTATTCATTTTTTACCTTAATATTTTTTTATAAAATCTTTTAAAATTACAGATGTCATTCCCCAAATTACATCTTTTTTGTATTTATATACCCAAACTTTATGTCTTTTATTTCCCCAAGGCTTTTGATAAACTTCTGGTAAATTTAATTTATCAGCTGGAAAATATACCTCTTTTTCTCCATTTTCATTAATATTATATGGTTTTACTTCATTTCTTAATGTATACTCTTTTGGTTTTTTATTTTTGAAAAACGAAACAGGAACTAATATAGTTTTTTCAACTTCTGCTTTATCAATTTTCATATTTTTTAAAGTTTTTTTCTTTAATAATCCTACAAAAATCTCAACAATAGCACCCATGGGAGCAACCATAGTATCAAGTTGACCTATAATTTTTATATTTTTCTTTTTAATTCCTAGTTCTTCTTTTATCTCTCGTAATGCTGTTTGCTTAAAGTTTTTATCAACTTCTTGCTCAAATCCTCCACCAGGAAAACAAATATCACCACCTTGTCTAATATTTGCAGCTCGTTTTTGAAATAAAATATAATATTCACCTTTTATTTTAACCAAAGGAATAATAACAGCAGAACTAAAAAATCTATCTCTTCCTAAAACATTAGGATGTTTAGGAAAATTTTTTATTGCTTTTTTTAAATCACTTTTTTTCATTCTATTTCTTCATTGAAATTATTGCATCTATCATTGTTCTTACAATTTTTCTTAAATCATCTTCTTTAATAGTATATGAAACAATTGAGTAAATTAATTTACCAAAAGGTCTAATCCAAACTCCATGTTCCACACAATAATCTTGAATTTTTTGTGCATATGAACCATCTTTTAACTCAATAACACCAATTGCACCAATATTTCTAATATTTTCTACAAGTTCTAAATCTTTTGCTTTTTCTAATTCTTCTTTAAATATAGACTCAATTGTTAATACTCTTTTTTTCCAAGGTGATTGTAATAGTAAATTTATACTAGCTATCGCAACAGAACAAGCTAAAGGATTTCCCATAAATGTTGGTCCATGCATTAATATTCCAAGATTAGAATTAGAGATTGTATCACTAACATCTTTTGTTGTTATCATAGCAGCCATTGTCATATAACCACCAGTTAATCCCTTTCCAACAGTCATAATATCAGGCTTAATATTTGCATGTTCTACTGCAAACATTTTTCCAGTATGTCCAAATCCAGTTGCAATTTCATCAGCAATAAATAAAATATCATATTTACTACATAACTCTCTTGCTTTTACTAAAAATTCTGGATTATAAACTCTCATTCCACCTGCACCTTGAACTACTGGTTCTATAATAAATCCAGCAACTTCTTTATGATGTTTAACAAAAGTCTCTTCTAAAGATTTTATAGCTTCACTACAATCTTCATCGAAACCAATATTTGGTGCTTTTGTAAATATATGTTTTGGTAGATAAGTTCCATATATACTATGCATTGAGTTTTGAGGGTCACATACACTCATAGCTGCTAGTGTATCACCATGATAAGAGTGTTCACATGCAATAAATTTATATTTTTTTAATCCCTTTGCTTCTTGATATTGAATTGCTGTTTTTAAAGCAACTTCAACAGAGACAGAACCACTATCACATAAAAACACACTATGAAGTCCTGTTAAATCTACTAATAGTTTAGATAAAACAGAAGCATTTTCATGAGCTATTCCACCAAACATAATATGAGGCATAATATCTACTTGTTTTTTTAGTGCTTCATTTAATACTGGGTGATTATATCCATGAATTGCACTCCACCATGAACTCATTCCATCTATTAATTCTTTATCATCTTCTAAAAAAATTGATGTTTTATTTGTTCTTTTAACAGGTAAAAGTTTTGTAGAAGATGGCAAAGAATTATAAGGGTGCCAGACGTGTTCTTTATCAATTTCTAACCAATTCAAAATAATCCTTTTTATTTTCATTCTATCAAAAAGTTATTTTATAACTACTTTTAAACAAACTTATGATAATTTATATAACTATATTCTAATATAGTTAAATTACAATAAATTTTAGGAGTTAGTATGCAGCACCATGATCTAGAGTTAAAACATATCGCTAGTGTGGGGGATAAAAGATTTTTTATATCTACTATTAGAATGCATGTAAGACATACTTGGCTGAATCAACATGACAATGTTTATGTATATGAAACAATGATTTTCAAAAAAGAAAATGGAAAAGTTCTATATTTAGAACCAATATATACAAAAAGATATGATGCATATGATAAAGCAATAGACGGGCATCAATACGTAATAGAAAATATAGAAAAAATTGTAAATAAAGCACTAAGTAATCAAGAAGACTAGAAATAGTTATTTTTATTACAAAAGAAGAAAATAAGTAAAAGAGATAGACTATTTTTCTCTTTTACCTTTTTGTATTTTATTACTTGTTATAAATTTTCAAATAATCAAAATTTATATGATGCATATATTCTCTAAGTATCAATAACTTTGCATAAAAATCTGCACTTAAATCTTTTTGATAACTACTTGCAACTGCACCTTGTGAAACATTAGCATATTCACCAAAAATATACTCCATTTTATCTTTAGATAAAGATGTTATATCACTTATATTTTCATTACATAAAATTGCAATATCTAAAATAAATTTTTCTTTTGTGTACAACAAATATTTTTTTGGCAAAAGTGGTACCACTTTTTCTATCTCATCTTCTATATAATTTATTGCATACTCTATTTCGTTTGGTGTTGGAATAGAAGAGTAAAAGAACTTTTCATGTACTAAATCATACCCAACTGGTATTTCTATACTCTTTTCATCATAAAAGAATATAGTTTTCATTGACTCAATTTTCATATATAAAATATTTGATTTATTTTCTATTTTTTTTAATTCTTCATAAAATTTTTTTATACTATTCATAATAACTCTTTTAATATTTATTCAATTTGATTATATAAAAATTGTATAAAATTATAAGTAAAATCTATAAATTAGCTACATTTTTAAATATTGACAACTACTTTAATCTTAGATAAGATTAAGAATATAAAGGAAGTAACTATGAATGTCTATGATTATGCAATGAAAGTAGAAAAAGATGGTGAAGCTTATTATAACTATTTAGCTTCTAAAGCTCCAAATGATGGCTTAAAAAGAGTCTTTAATATTTTAGCAGATGCAGAAGTACAACACTACAATGTATTTAAAAGTATGAAAGAAAAAGATGGCCAAGATTTTAAATCAATAAATATCTCAACTGATACAAAAACAATATTTGAAACTCTAAATGAACAAAGAGACAAAGTAAGTTTTAATGCTGAACAAGTTAAGTTTTATGAAGAAGCAATAAAAAGAGAAGAAGATTCATATCAATTCTATTTAGACAAAGCAAATGAGATTGAAGATGAAGATGAAAGAGCTGCTTTTATAGATATAGCAAAAGAAGAAGAAAAACATAAAGCTATTCTAGAAGAGATTATTCACTTTATTCAAGAACCATACAATTGGGTAGCAAGTGCAGAATTTTAATGTATAAACTATCTATTTAGTTTTTTCCATACAGTTTTTCCTGTGGCACAAACTTTATTTGTATCTTTTATTTTTATAGTATGAATAAATGAGTTATCAACACTATCTTTTTTTGTAGAAGATAAAATAACATCACCATATTGTGCCTCAGAGATAAAATGCCCATCAATAAAGTACAAATAGTAATTATTTTGTATATCATCAGGTAGTGATTCAAGTAACCATTGAAGATATCTAAGATTATTTACGTGTTTATTTGTATCAGTATCATATTTATTTACTTTGAACTCTTTTTGATACTCAAAAGAGTTAAGAGGCTCTATTTTATTTGTTAAGCTTTTATTTAAAGATATTTGTTTATATGATGACCATATTTCTAAAAAGTCAGGTTCTATTTTTCTAGGTCTTCTTCTTTTTATATCATAAAAAAGCCATAAACCTCTCGCTCTTCCTATGATATTATAATCTTTATCATAAATAATATTTTCTCTAACTCCTCTTACTGCATAATATTTTGATATCCAAGTTCTAATAATAATTTTTTCTTTATATAAAGGATAACGATACATCTGCATTACTCCAGATAACAATACCCATCCTAAATTTTCAGACATTAAAGATAAAAGATTATGGCCTGCATAATCACAATGTTCAGCAGCAGTTTCTTGAAGTAACATCAATACAGTAATAGGTGAAGCCTCTCCTAATCTATTCATCTCAAAAAATCTTAGTTCAAACTCTTTATCAAAATAGTTATTCATAACAACTCCTTTAATAAATAGAATATATGCTTTTTAATCTGTATTGTCAAGGAAAGAAAAGTAAAATATGATTTTTAGTAATAATGTAAATAAGAAATAAATAAAGAGTCCGAAATAAATTTCGGATTCTTTTTAGTGTAAAAAGTGTCTTTTTCCTGTGAAGTATAAAGCCATACCAAATTCATTAGCTGCTTCAATAATTTCATCATCTCTAATAGAACCACCTGGTTCAATTACACATTTAACACCTGCTTCTTGTGCAGCGTCAATTGAGTCTCTAAATGGGAAGAATGCTTCAGAAGCTAGAACTGAACCACTTACATCAATACCTAAATCTTCTGCTTTTCTTAATGCAGCTTTTGCAGCATCAACTCTTGAAGTCATACCCATACCAACTGCTACCATTGCTGAGTTTTTAATATAAACTACACAGTTAGATTTTGTTCCAGCTGCAACTTTTACAGCGATTTCCATATCTTTTATCTCTTGCTCTGTTGCTTCTCTTTTTGATTTAAGTTCTGCTGTTTTAACTTCATCTTCTTCAACTTTATCAGAGTCTTGATATACAAATCCACCATCAACCATTTTGAAGTTGTGGGCATCATTTGATAGCTCTAATTTTGTTGTACCTTGTTTGAATAATTTAATTCTTTTCTTTCTACTTAACTCTTCAACTGCATCAGGTGTAAAGTCTGCTGCAAATACAACTTCTAAGAAAATTTCATTCATTTTTTTAGCTAATTCTAACTCAACTACTCCATTAACAGCAACAACACCACCAAATGCAGAAACTGGGTCACATTTTAATGCTTCAGTATAACTTTCTAATAATGTATCTTTAATAGCAAATCCACAAGGATTACCATGTTTTACAATACATACAGCATTATCATCACCAAAAGAAGCAGCGATTTTAGCAGCACCACTAATATCACCCATATTATTAAAACTTGCTTCACCTTTTACAGTTATAAATTTATCTGTAAATTGTCTATCAAATTCGTATAATGCACCTTTTTGATGTGGGTTTTCACCATATCTAGTATCAAATACTTTAGTTCCAACAATAAACTGTTTTGCACCCATACCATTGTTGAATCTTTTATTCATATAATTAGCAATCATTGCATCATATGCAGCAGTATGCTCATATGCTTTAATCATTAAATCTCTTCTAAATTCAACTGTATTTGTATCATTTTTTAAGTTTTCTAATACTAAATCATAATCAGCAACATCAGTTACAATAATTACACTATCATGGTTTTTAGCTGCACTTCTAACCATTGCAGGTCCACCAATATCAATATTTTCTATAATTTCTTCAAAATCGTCTGTTTTTTCAATAGTTGCTTTAAATGGATATAAATTTACACATACTAAATCAATACCTTCAACTCCAAGTTCTTTTGCTTGGTCAAGGTGAGATTGTTTATCTCTTCTATGTAAAATACCACCATGAATATATGGATTTAAAGTTTTTACTCTTCCTTCAAAACATTCTGGGAATTTTGTAACTTCATTTGCTTCAATTACTGCGATTCCTGCTTCTTGAAGTTTTTTATAAGTACCACCAGTAGAGATTATTTCATAACCTAATGATACTAATTCTTTTGCAAAATTCTCAACACCACTTTTATCACTTACACTGATTAATGCTCTCATCTAAACTTTTCTCCTATTAAAATATTATTAAATTTTTTTAAAAATAAAAAAAGCCAAACCCCGAGGAGTTTGGCTTTTATATCAGACTTATTATAAATCCTGCTCGATTACTCTTTTGAATTTATTATAATATATATCACTTGCTTCTGTTAACGTAACTCTAATATCATTTATAGAAATCATTCCAGATTTAACTGTTCCAATCTCTTCAAATTTAATTTCATTCTCATTTGCAACTGTTTCAAATGCTTCTTTATTAGAAGGTTTAACTTCTACTATTGCTCTACTTAAAGTTTCTGAGAAAATATCTTTTGAATCATCAAGTTTAACATTTACCTCTACACCTTTGTTTCCAACAACAGCCATTTTTGCTAATGATACAGCAATACCACCAACATTAACATCTTTTGCAGACTCAACTAAACTTTGTTTATTTGCTTCAATTACTGTATTCCAAAGTTTTAATTCTTTTTCAAAATCTACTTCTGGGTGAGTTCCAGCAACTTCGTTATACATTTTTTTCATATATAAACTTCCACCAAATTCTGATTTAGTTTCACCTAAAATATATAGTAAGTTAGCATCTGATTTTAAAGCTGAAGGAACAACTTTATTTGCATCATCATTTACACCAACCATTGCAATTGAAGGAGTTGGGAAAACACCAACACCATTTGTTTCATTGTATAAAGATACATTTCCACCAATTACAGGAGTAATTAATTCTCTACAAGCATCTTTAATACCTTCACAAGATTGAGCAAATTGCCACATTACTTCTGGATTTTCTGGGTTACCAAAGTTTAGACAATCAGTAATTGCTTTTGGCATAGCACCAGTCATAGCAACATTTCTTCCTGATTCCATTACAGCTGCACTTGCACCTAGTTTTGGATCAATATAACAAAATCTTGTATTACAATCAGCAGACATAGCTAAAGCTTTTCCAGTCTCTTTTACTCTGATTGAAGATCCATCTAATTTACCAGGACCTTTTACAGTATTTGTTTGTACCATTGAATCATATTGGTCATAAACCCATGCTTTATCTACAACTTCCATATCACTGAACATTGCATCGAAAGCTTCTTGATTTGAAATATTTTTGTCTAATTTAATATTTTTGATATCTTTTAAATATTCTGGTTCTTTTGTTGGTCTATCTAAAATTGGTGCTTGTTCACTTACTGGTTGAACAGGTACTTCTGCACATTTTTCACCATGCCAGAATAATTCCATATTTCCAGTACCAGTTACTTCACCAATAACAGCTACATCTAATTCCCATTTTTGAAATATTTCAATAATTCTATCTTCTGTACCTTTTTTAGCACAAATAAGCATTCTTTCTTGAGATTCAGATAGCATAAAATCATAAGGAGTCATTCCAGTTTCTCTTGCTGGAACTTTATCTAGATGCATTATCATACCACTATCACTTCTACCTGCCATTTCAAATGAAGATGAAGTAAGACCAGCTGCACCCATATCTTGAATACCGATAATTAAATCTTCTTTAAATAACTCTAAGCATGCTTCTAAAAGTAGTTTTTCAGTAAATGGGTCACCCACTTGTACTGTTGGTCTTTTTGATTCACTATCTTCATCAAATGATGCACTTGACATAACAGCTCCACCAAGACCATCTCTACCAGTTTTAGAACCTACATACATAACTGGGTTTCCAATACCTTCAGCTTTTCCATAGAAAATTTCATCAGCTTTAGCAATACCTAAAGTAAATGCATTTACAAGGTTGTTTCCAGCATAACACTCTTCAAATGTTGTTTCTCCACCGATAGTTGGTACACCCATACAGTTACCATAACCACCAATACCAGCAACAACACCTCTTAATAAAAATCTGTGTTTTTTAGCAATATCACTATTACCTTCAATTCCTGCAAATCTAATAGAGTTCATATTTGCAACAGGTCTAGCACCCATTGTAAATACATCTCTTAGAATACCACCAACTCCCGTAGCTGCACCTTGGTATGGTTCAATAAATGAAGGGTGATTGTGAGATTCCATTTTAAATACTGCTGCATATCCATCTCCGATATCAATAACACCAGCATTTTCTCCTGGACCTTGGATAACCCAAGGAGCTTTCGTAGGAAAACCATTTAAATATTTTTTACTTGATTTATATGAGCAGTGCTCACTCCACATAGCAGAGAAGATACCAATCTCAACGTGATTTGGTTCTCTTCCTAAAATATCTCGAATTTGATCTAATTCTTCAAGTGATAAAGAGTGCGCTAAGGCTATCTCTTCAATATTCATCTCTTTATGTTGCATCTGTTACCTTAAAAGTTATTTCATAGTTAAGATGCGATTATATCTAAAAAGGGGTTAAATAAAGTTTTAGCCTTCAGCTAATATCTCAATTCTATTGTCAATTATCTCAACAAATAGCTCTTTTTCTCCATCAAATTTATAATTTTTTGTTCTATATTTTTCATCCATCAAAATTCTATATATTTTTTTGTTTAGTGAGTTTGGATAAGGTATTACATTTATATTAGAAAACTCTATTTGAGTATCCTCTTTTTTATTAAAAACTCTTTTTTTATACTCTTTAAATCTATCTAAATCATATCCATTACTTTTTTTAAAATCTTTTGAATAAAAAGAGATATATTTATCCAAATCTGATTTTTTCCAAGCATCTTTCCATTTATAAATAGATGATAAAATTAAACTAATATCTTCTTTAGTACTTTTTTCAATCTTTTTCTTTGAAATTAAAACAATAGATTTATCTAAATCAATACTTTGCTCAAGTTTTTCTAAATTTATATTATCTAAAGCAATACATCCTTTAGTATAATCTTCTCTATTTTCATTTAATGGCATTCCATGTATCCAAATACCATGTCCATCTTTATTCAAAATTTTGTCATACATATTAGGATATGAAGTAACTAAAGCTAATGGACCATAAAATGGGTCAAGTTTTGTTAATTTATTTGTTAATTTATAAACGCCTTCTGGAGTTTTTAAGTCCCCTTCTCTTTTTTTATCCCCTGGTCTTTCTCCAATAATAACATTATCATCTGCCATTTGAGAAAATCCATTATCAACTTTTTTTAAAAGTTTTAATTTTTTTGAATCTTTATCTACAACAATTAAATATTTTGTAGACTCATAATAACCATATTGTATATCTTTATTTTCTAAATATTTTTCCCAATAAGTTTGTGTTCTTAACTGGCTTTCTAACTTCTCCTTTACAGCTTCAATTCCTTGTGTTCTATATACATCAATTAAATCTGCAAATAAAAATGTAGTAATAAGTAGGAAAGTTCCTAAAATTCGCATTCAAATACTCCAACTAGATTTTTTTAAGTTTTGCAATTGTATAATATTACCCCTAATTTTTATATAAAAGAAGTTTCATGAAAATCATATTTACATTAATCATATTTTTAACATCTGTTTTTGGATTACAAGTTCAAGAATTAAATTGGCCAAAAGGAGATAGTTTTTTAACATTTTTAAATAAATACAATATCTCAAATAAATTATACTTTGATTTGGAAAAAGAAGATAAAGAGCTTTGTTCTGAAATAGATGCAGGTACTGAATTTCAACTACTATTAAATGACAATGGAACATTAAGACAAGTTTTAATTCCAGTTTCAGAAGAGATGCAACTTCATGTTTATGAAGATAAAAAAGGTGAATATAAATTTGAAGCCATTCCTATTGCATATCAACAAATAGATGAAACAATCGCTATTGAAATCAAAAGGTCACCATTTCAAGATATACTTGATGCAACAAGAAATGTAGATTTAGCAAATGAAGTTATGAGAATTTATGGTAAAAGTATCAACTTTAGATATATTCAAAAAGGTGATTATGTAGCATTAAAATATACTCAAAAAATAAGAATGGGTAAATATTTTGGTACTCCAGATGTTAGTGCAGCTTTAGTTGAAGTGAATGGAAGAAAAAACTTCAGATTTAAAAATATGCACAATGACAAATATTATGATGAAAAAGGTAAAGGATATTCAAGAATTTATCTATTTAGTATGCCAGTAAGATATACAAGAATTTCAAGTTCTTTTACACCAAGAAGATGGCATCCAGTTTTAAAAAGATATAGAGCTCACTTGGGTACAGACTTAGCAGCACCAAGAGGAAGAAGAATTCACGCAGCTGCTGATGGTAGAATTGTATTTAGAGGAAGAAAAGGTGGTTATGGAAATGTAATCATTATAGACCATGGAAATGGATATAGAACTCTTTATGCTCACCAAAATAGATTTAAAGGTGGTTTGCACGTAGGAAGCAGAGTAAGAAAAGGTCAACTAATTGGTTATGTTGGAACTACTGGAGTTAGTACAGGACCACATTTACATTTTGGTGTTTATAAAAATGGAAGAGCAATTAATCCTATGAAAGTATTAAGAGAAGGTAAAGAGTTAATTCTTGCAGGAAAACAAAAAGCCACATTTATTGCTAATACAAAAGCATATGTGAAAGAATTAGAAAATATAATAAAAGATACAAATAGAGATTTACCAACAAAAGTAGCTAGAAAAGAGAGTTTTTCAACATTACAAAAAAATTAAAAATAAGGAGTCATTATGCAAAATGAAGATCCAATAAAAGATCCACATGAATTACTAGAAAACCTAGATAATTTACACCCCAGTGACATTGCATATTCTCTTAAAAAAATAGAAAATGAAAGTGTTGATGACTTTTTTTATATCTTAAAAAACTTAAGTGAAGAAGTTCTTGGTCAAGTACTACTTGAACTTCCTGACAACTTAAGAGAAGCAGCATATAACGAACTTTCAGCAGAAAAATTAACAGAAGCAGTTGATGTACTAGAATCAGATGATGCTACTGATATTATTCAAGAAATTGAAGAAATTGATATCGAAAAAGCAAAAGAGATTTATGAAGGTTTAGAAGAAGAAGATAAAAAAGAGATTGACTGGCTTAAAAGATATGAAGAGGATGAAGCTGGTGCTTATATGCAAACAGAGTTATTCTCTGCAAAAGTAAGTGAAACAGTTGGTGAATCAATCAATAGATTAAAACATGCAAAAGCTGAAGCTGAATTAGAAAATATTCATCAAGTTTTTGTAACAAATGATGAAAAATCATTGATAGCTTCAATTCCTTTAGAAGATTTAATTATTTTTGATTTTGATAAAACGTATGAATCAATTCTAAATGAAGCAGAAGAGTATAAATATAAACCTTTTAAAGTTAGTGATGATACTCACATTGATGAAGTTGCAAAAAATGTTGAACAATATGACTTAAGTGTTGTTGCTGTTGTAGGATATCAAGATATATTAATTGGTAGGATTACAAGTGATGATATTTTAGACGTAATCGAACAAAATGCAACAGAACAAATCTACCAATTAGCCGGTGTACATGAAGATTTTGAGCATGAAGAAAAAGTAATTAATACAGCTAAAAAAAGAGCAATGTGGCTTTTTATAAATCTTGGTACGGCAATTTTAGCTTCACTTGTTATTGGTTTATTTGATGAAACAATTCAAGCTTATGTTGCTCTTGCAATTTTAATGCCAATTGTTGCTTCAATGGGAGGAAATGCAGGAACTCAAACATTAGCCGTTATGGTAAGACAGTTAGCTTTAGGTGATATTGAGTTAGAAAATGCAAAAGATGCAGTTAAAAAAGAGGTATTAATATCATTGATGAATGGTCTACTTTTTGCCATTATAATGGGTGTAATTGCATGGCTTTGGTTTGACCAACGTATGTTAGGTATAGTAATTGGAGCTTCAATGATTGTAAATTTATTTAGTGCTGGTTTTTTTGGAGCATCAATTCCTCTATTTCTAAAAAAATTAGATATCGACCCAGCAGTAGGAAGTACAGTACTTCTTACAACAGTTACAGATATAGTTGGTTTCTTTAGCTTCTTAATGCTTGCTAAAGTAATACTTTTATAGAATTTCAAAAAATTAATAAGAGACAATAAAAAGGAAAATTGTAATGGCATTATTAGATAATGAGAAGTGTGTTTTACCATTAAGTAGTATTGCAGAACTATTAAGTACAAAATCAAGAACACTTAAAATGTATGAAGATAAAGGCTTATTTCCACAAAAAGAGAATCAAACAAAAAAATTATATTCAATAAATGATATTAGATTTATCGCTTTTGTACACTACTTAGCAAGTGTAAAAAAAATAAATGCAAATGGAATAAAATATATTTTAGAAATCTTACACACAAATATGGATGAAAATAACAGAAATGACTTCTTAGATAGAGTTGAAGGTAAACTTGAAAAAATCTCTACTAAAGATGTACACGATATAGATAATTTTTAATAAAATCTACTTATAATATCTACTCAAAAGGAAGTTAGTTTACACAACTAGCTTCCTTTTTTTATTTCTTAATCATACTTTTTTACATACTATCCTAATAAAATATTAAGTATTTTTACTATATTCTGCAAATCTTTATGTAAAAAAAATAACATATTAAAAGTATTTTTATTACATATATTATGTAAATATTAGGAGAAATATGAGCAGAAAATATACGACCGAGTATGAAATAGGTCAGGACAACTTACAAAAATTTGGATTAGATGTACATAATCCCGTATTTATAATAAGTGCTTTAATTGTATTAGCATTTGTTATAGTTACTTTAATCTACCCTTCTCAAGCAAAAGAGACTTTAGATGGTGCAAAATTATGGTCAATTGCACATTTTGATTGGTTATTTATGTTATCAAGTAATATCTTTGTAATATTTTGTATAACTTTAATCTTTTTACCTGTTGGTAAAATAAGAATTGGGGGTAAAGATGCCCAACCTGAATTTTCAAATATATCATGGTTTTCAATGTTATTCGCAGCAGGAATGGGTATTGGATTAATGTTTTGGTCTGTTGCAGAACCAGTTGCTTACTATACTGGTTGGTGGTACACACCTTTAAATGTAGCAGCTGATACTCAAAAAGCTGAAGATTTAGCAATGGGTGCAACTATGTTTCACTGGGGACTTCACCCATGGGCAATTTATGCAGTTGTAGGTTTATCTTTAGCTTTTTTTTCGTATAGTAAAAAATTACCTCTTACTATGAGGTCTGCTTTTTATCCAATTTTAGGAGAAAAAGTTTGGGGATGGCCTGGTCATGTGATTGATATATTAGCAGTATTTGCAACAATTTTTGGTCTTGCTACATCACTTGGTCTTGGAGCACAACAAGTCGCATCTGGACTACACTTTTTATTTGATACAAGTAAAGGAATAAATACTCAAATCTTAATTATTATAGGGATTACTGGAATTGCGATAATCTCTGTTGTTCGAGGTTTAGAAGGTGGAGTTAAAGTATTAAGTAATTTAAATATTTTATTAGCTTTAATACTAATAGTTTTTCTTATTGCTGTTGGTCCCACAATTGGTATATTTAAAGGTTTTTTCCAAACTGTAAGTGATTATGCTACAAACTTTACAAGTTTAGCTAACTTCATTGATAGAAAAGACAAAATTTGGTTTCATGATTGGACTATATTTTATTGGGCATGGTGGATTGCTTGGTCACCATTTGTAGGAATGTTTATAGCAAGAGTTTCAAAAGGTAGAACAGTAAGAGAGTTTTTAATAGCTGTACTTCTAATACCTACATTAATTACAACAATATGGATGAGTGCTTTTGGTACAACAGCTATAAATCAAGTAATTAATCATACAGGAGAGCTAGCAAATGGATTAACAGATAAATCTTTAGCAATGTTTCAAATGCTAGATAGTCTTCCATTATCTTCTATTACTTCAGTTATTGCAATATTTTTAGTTATTGTATTTTTTGTTACATCATCTGATTCAGGTTCACTTGTTATTGATAGTATAACAGCAGGTGGAAAACTTGATGCACCAACACCTCAAAGAGTATTTTGGGCACTAATAGAAGGTGGAGTTGCTATTTCACTATTATATATTGGTGGTAAAAAAGCACTTGATGCACTTCAAGCTGGTTCTATTACAACAGCATTACCATTTACAATAATTTTATTGGTGATGTGTTTTAGTTTATATAAAGGACTTAAAACTGAATTACCAGCAAAAGCAATAAAATAAAAGTAGCAATTGCTACTTTTATTATTTATTAAAAGAAGAAGAAACTATTGATAAAAACTCATCTTTAGTTTTTTTATTTTGTTTAAATAATCCTCTTAATGCAGAAGTAACAGTAGTTGAACATATTTTTTCAACTCCTCTCATTTCCATACACATATGTCTTGCATCAATTATAACAGCAACACCTTTTGGTTTTAGTGCATCATTTAGTGCATCACAAATTTGTTCTGTTAGTTGCTCTTGAATTTGTAATCTTCTTGCAAAAATATCTACAACTCTTGGAATTTTACTAAGTCCAACAACTTTTCCATCCGGAATATATGCAACATGTGCTTTACCAATGATTGGTAACATATGATGTTCACATTGGCTATAAAACTCAATATCTTTGATTACAACCATCTCATCATTTGTACTTGTAAATAATGCAGAGTTGATAACCTCTTTTGGGTCTTGATTATATCCACCACACATAAATTCAAAAGCTTTTCTAACTCTACTTGGAGTTTTTTCTAAACCTTCTCTATTTACATCTTCGCCAACATATTCAAGAATTTTTTTAACTGAATCTTCAAACTCTTTTTCACTTACCATTAAATTTCCTTTAATACTTTATCATATCACTCATACTCCACATTGGCACAAATATTGCTAAAATCAACCAAAGTATCAATCCCATAATAAGAATAAATACAAAAGGCTGAATCCAAAAGGATAGTGACTTTACTCTATTTTCATATCTTTTTTTATAAATCTTCTCTATTTCAAAAGTGACTACACTCATATTATTTGATTTTTCGCCTGTTTGTATCAAATTCAATACAATATCATCAAATAAATTGGAGTATTCAAATGCAAAACTAATAGTTTTACCACTTTTTAACAGATTTTCAATGAGCGATATTTTATCTAAAACATATTTGTTTTTAATTAAACTATTTGCACTATTTAATGTATCATGAAATTCATAGTTTGCTTTTTGCAAGATATTAATAACAATAAAAAGTCTATACAATTCAAAACTTTTTAATAGTGAACTAAAAAATAAAATCTTTGTAAATATAATTTTATGTATAAAAAACTCAAATTTCAAATTTGTTTTATAAAAAAACGTAATTATAAAAATAAGAGATAAAAAACTACTAAATATAAAAAATATATTATTTTCTAAAATATTTTTTAATGAAAAAAGTAGAGTTGTTGCAATATTTGCATTAATAGTATTTGAGTTTAATAAGCTCTCAAAAGTTGGCAATACAAAGTAAAAAATACAAAAAAATGAGAAAAATAGAGTAATTAATAATACAAAAGGATAAGAAAAAGCTTTTTTTAATTCATTTTTCATTTGTAATTCAAAAGCAAGTAACTTGACAAATGTATTTATAGCTATATTTATATTTCCCTTTTTATTTATTAAGATAAAAAACTTTTTTATAGATTTATCAATAATATAATTTTCATATTTTATATTAAGACCTTTACCACTTTTGATTGAGTCTAATAACTCTTTACAAAAGCTTTTTAAAGTTAAATCTTTTCTATTTTTATACAATATTTCCAATGCTTCATTTATGTTAATATTAGCTTGTAACATCATATCTAGTTCATAAAATAGTTGGTATATTTGTTTATTTGTAATTTTCTTTTTTATAAAAGTTTTAAAACTACTTTTCTTATATATCTTTATACTATTTTTAGGAAGTTTTTTAAGTTGTAAATCTTCTTCACTTATTACTTTTGATTGTAGTTTATTATCCTTTTGATAAACAACCTTATACTTCATTTTCAAAACCTAAAACATTGTAAACTTCTTCTAATGTTGTTAACTGTTTTTTTGATTTCAATTTCCCATCAAAATATATATCTTTATAATCATTTTGTTTTAAATACTCTTTATATTCTTCTAATGTTGCATTTTTTGATATTAAAGAACTTATTTTATCATCAACTTCTAAAAACTCACAAAGAGATGTTCGTCCTTTGTATTTTGTATAATTGCATTTTTTGCAACCTTTAAAATTACAATGAGGACACAACTGCAAAACTAATCTTTGATAAAAAATATATTTTAAAGTTGAACTCAATAGAAAATTTTGAGGATTTAAATCAACTAATCTATTAATTGCATTTAATGCAGAGTTTGAGTGAATAGTTGATAAAACCAAATGTCCAGTTAATGATGCTTGTATTGCTATTTGTAAAGATAATGTATCTCTTATTTCACCAATAAAAATAATATCAGGGTCTTGTCTTAATATACTTTTTAAAACAGTTGAAAATCCAAGACCTATTTTTTCATTTATATTTATTTGAGTTATATTTTCTAATTTATACTCAACTGGATCTTCAACAGTTATTATCTTTTTATTTTCTAAATCAAAGTTTTGCAACAATGAGTAAAGAGTTGTAGTTTTTCCACTTCCTGTTGGTCCACAAACTAAGATTAGTCCTTGTGTTAAGTTTTTTAAATTATCTAACTTTTTATGTATGTGAGAAGAAAATCCTAAGTCATTTAAAGACTTTTTATCTTCACTATTTTCCAAAATTCTAAATACAATTGATTCACCCGATATTGTTGGCATTATTGATATTCTAAAATCATATTTTATATCATTTATATTTTGTGTTATTCTACTATCCAAAGATTTTCTATACTCTGTAATATCAAGGTTTGATTTTAGTTTTATAATTGAACTTAGAATCTTATATAACTTTATATCAAAGTTAATTATATGCTTTAACTTCCCATCAATTCTAAATCTTATACTTAATAACTTATCATTTGTTTCAATATGAATATCACTAGAATTTTTCTCAACAGCAAACTCTAAAAGTAAAGAAAAAAACTCTTCTATATAACTTTGTTCAAAATCTTTTTGTTCTATACATTTTTTTGATAAATTATATAAATTTACTCTTTTATCAATATCACTCAAATAAAAAAGTAAATTTTGCTTTTTTATATTTATATACTTTATCAAATTAAAAAAACATTTTTTTGCAAAATCTATATCCGAATCATTGCAAATTGCACAATATGAATAAATATCATCTTCATATAATGGTAGTACGAGCTTTTGTTCTAAAGCACTTATATCATACTTTTTTATTAGATTATAATCAATTATATAGTTTGTAAGTTTTTCCATAATTCTCCTATTTATCCCAAGTTTTTTGTGCAAAGAAATGATTAAAAACTATTGCATTTGTTTTGTTTATTTCAATATCTTTTTTCTTTGATAAAAAAGCTAATTTAGAGTTAAAATTTTTTATGTTTGATTTTTTATATTCTTGATTTGTTGAGATTGTTAAATATAAAGTAAGATTATCATCATTTACAATATTCAATTCTTCTATATTTATAAAACTATCATAACTTTCTATATGATATAAAAGTTTCAATAATTTTTCTTGAGTTGAAACTACTTGAAGAGTTATTTCTTCACTCTCTTTTAGTAAGTTTTTTACTAAAATATGATTATCTTCACAATATTTACTAAAATCTTTTAATGTATTTAAACTATCATAATCAAGGCTTTTATAAATTATCTTATCTTTTATATTTTTTAAACTATTTTGTGTAGAAAAAAATAAAATATAAATAAAAAGTACCAATAAAATAGGAAGCAAAAATAATTTTATTTTTTCTAACTTTGTTAGATTTTCTATTCTTTTTTCATATTTTATCAATAGTGCATATAAGCTCATTTTTTTGCCTTTGTTTATTATATGTAAGAGATTTTACATCTACTTCATAAACTTTTGAATCTAAAAAATTATGAATTTTGTCTATATTTTTAGAAGATAAAAATAGTGTATATTTATTATTTTCAAAAGAGACTTCATCTAATAGTAAGTCATATGTATTAGTAAGTTTTACGATGTTTATTAAATCAAGTACTTTATATTCATAAGAAGCAAAATGTTTGATATTTTTATTTACTGGTTTTACTTTTTCATTTTTATTAAAATATATAAATAGAAGAAGAGTAAATAGACAAAAAAGTGATAATAAAAAAAAACTTCTAAGATAAGAAAAGCTATAAGGCTTTATTATATTTTTGTACTCTATTTTGGGATTTATATTTTGTATTGCATTTAGTTTAATGATATTTTTTATATTTATTTTTAGTTTATTAGATATTAGTTGTCTTATTTCATCAAGACTCAAAGAGTAATTTATATTAAAAAAATAGTAAAACTTAGAATCTTTATAAACAAAAATATATGATTTATAACTAAAGACTACAAGCTTATCATTACTATTACTTAATAAATTTAGACAAGGTAAACTATCTAAATAAAGTATTATTTGATATATTTTTAATTCTTCTATGTAGTTATATAAAATATTGTATTTTTTATAGTCACTAACTTTAGCAACTTCTAAAGATGTAAAAATAAATCTTTTTATATTTTTACTATTTATCTTCTCTTCAACATCAATATTTAATACAAAAAATTCAATTTTATCTATGCAAAACTTTTCCATAAAAAAAGTCTAGCATAAAATAATTAAAATAATTATTTATTTAATAACGCTATTTAAAAATCTTTGCCTTGCAAATTTATGTTCTACTATTGGTTTTGAATAATTTTCTATTTCATTATTAAATAAAAAGTTTTCATCATGTAAATTTTTTGCTTTTATATCTTTCAAAAAAGGAAGATGTTTTTTTATATAAATTGCATCTTTATCAAACTTTTTACTTTGAGAATATGGATTAAAAATTCTGAAATATGGTTGAGCATCTATTCCTGTACTTGAACTCCATTGCCAAGAAAGAATATTTGAAGCAGCATCATAATCCATCAAATATTTTGCAAAAAACTGCTCACCTTTTTGCCAAGGAAGAAGCAAATGTTTACAAAAAAAAGATGCTACTATCATTCTTACACGATTATGCATATTTCCAGTTGTAATAAGCTCAGTTATTCCTGCATCAACTATTGGAATTCCTGTATTTGCAGTTATAAAACTATTATAATAATTTTCATTAAACTCGTAGTTTATACATTTTCTAAAATCTTTTGTATGCAAAGTTGGAAAATGATAAAGTAAATAAGCATAATAATCACGAAATACCAACTGTCTAAAAAATCCTTCTGTCTCAAAACCTGATTTTTTAAGTTTTATTAACTCTCGTAAAACTTCTCTAATACTAATAGTTCCAAATCTTAAATCAACACTCAAATTTGAAGTTGCTTGCTCATATACATAATCTCTTTTTTCAATATATGAACTTATTTTCTCTTTTAGTCTTGCTAATTTTACTTTTGAATCTTCATAAACAATACTATTTTTTTCAAAATTTATAGATGTTATATCAAAAGGTTTTAATACAATAGTTTGATTTTTTAGTTCATAAATTTTATCTATATCTTTAAAATTACTTAACGTTGAATTTGAGAACTCATACTTTAAAGCATGCTCTTTTGTATATAAATTTTTTGCTAGTTTATAATAAGGTGCAAATACTACATAAGCACTATTATCTGATTTTAATACTTCATTTGGCTCATAAATATAACAATCATTTAATCTATGTAAAGTAAGTAGCTCTTCTACTTTCTTATCTCTTGCAAGTGCATATTTATCATAATCTACACTTGCATAAGCTTCTTCATATCCTAAGCTTTTCAAATATACAAATACATCAACTACCTCAGCATAAAATACAACTAAATCCAAGCCTATTTTTTGCAAAGATTGTTTTAGTTTTTCTATTTGTTTAAAGATAAAATCAACTCTTTTATCATCTTTTTGCAGTAAATTTAAAATTGATTTATCAAAAATAAATATTGGTAGAACCTCTTTTGCTTTTATAGATAAAAGCATAGAATCTTCTACTCGTAAGTCTCTTCTAAACCAAAGTATACTCTTTTTATTTTCCACTTTTAACATCACTTCTTAAAGCAAGTTCATCAGGATATGGATGTAGAAATTTTTGTTTTAATAAAAACTCTTTATTATATTTAACACTTAGAATTTTAATAAGTGCTATTACAGTTATCAAAGGAATTATTTTCTCTTTGTACTGTTTTATAAGTTCTTGTAGTTCTTGTTTTTCTAAAGTAGTTAACTCTTTTTTAAAAAAACCTGCCATATGTTCTAAAACATTTACAGTTTTGCTAATTTTACTTTTCGTATCAATAGCTTGAATAAAAAGCTCACTATAACTTTTAACTACTTCTTCTAAAGGTTTATGTTCATGGTTTGCTACTATTTTACCAAGTTCTCTGTATAGTGTCTCATTTTTTGAGTGAAGTAAATATTTATATGAAGTATGAAACTCAACTATATCATTAAACTTTGATATATTCTCTTCAAGTTTTTTCATATCATCATATGCAAATATTTGCATTATAAAGTTCTCTCTTAACCAAGGGTCATTTAATCTAGCTTCCTCTTCTATTGCTATATACTTAAATTGCTCTTTACACATAGCAGCAAAAACACCATCTTTTTTACCTTGAGGCATTCCATTTTCATAATACTTTGTACTTCCAAAACCGCAGCTTGGAGATTTTGCTTTTAGGATTATTCCACAAATTGGTTGTTTTTTTATGTTTTCTATCTCTTTTCTTGAAGCATCAAAAACTTTAGTAGTTACATCTTCTTTAGAAAAAACAGTAGTAAGTTTCAATTCATCATCATTTACTATTCTTATAGTCTCCCTTGGTGTTCCTAAAGCTAAATGCTCTGGACAGAAAGATGTAAATTGTGCATATTTAGATAAAGTATTTAATATAAACTTATTTGTTTGATTTGTTCCATCATATCGAACATTATTTCCCAAAAGACAACTAGATATAGCCAATAACATAGAAAATCCTTATTTTTATTAAGATTATAACATTATAAAAAAACAATTAATATAATTATATTGTCTTTTTATCTAATACTTTATGATTTATTACTCCATTTCCTTTACCTAAATTTGGTGCTTTTAATATAGCTTCATATACATAATCTTTTGATATTCTTATTGCTTCTTTAAGATTATGTCCTAGTGCAAGATTTGCAGCAATTGCTGAAGATAAAGTGCAACCTGTTCCATGAAGATTATTTGTTTCTAAATAATCAGTATGAAATGATTTTATCTCATTTTTTGTATATAAATAATCAATACAATATTTAACATCATTTATGATTTTTTTATGTTTTTTGACTAAAACATTTGTTTTTAACTCTCGTAGTTTACTTAAATCATGTACCTCATCTTCATCATAATCAAACAACTGTTTTGCTTCATACATATTTGGTGTAATAACTTTTGCATATTGACAAAAATCTTTTAGTTCATTTATTGCTTCTGTTTCTAAAAGTGGTGAACCTGCTTTTGAGACAAAAACTGGGTCTAAAACTATTGGAATATCCAAATTTTTAATAGTATCTTTTACAACTGTTATAATCTCTTTATTAAATAACATTCCAACTTTTATAGCTTTTATATCAAAATCTTCAAGTATTGAAATAATTTGTGATTTTACAAATGAGGCATCAACTTCATATATATCTTTTACTCCTGTTGTATTTTGTGCTGTTAACACTGTTATTACAGAAGTTCCAAATAGATTAAAAGCTTCAAATGTTTTCAAATCTGCTTGTATTCCTGCACCCCCACAAGAATCAGAACCGGCAATACTTAAGACTGCATCCATTTATATACTCCTTTTTATTTTTCTACAAACTCTCTAAATTTTTTTGCACCATCTTTACTTGATGTTACTGTATCTTTTATATTAACAAAGAAAAACTCTATTTTACTTTGTTCGTGTGTTTTCATACTTTTAATATAATCTAGATTTATTATATATGAACGATGAACTCTAAAAAAGTTAAAACCTTTTAATAACTCATCCATTTGAGAAATCTTTTTTGCATAATATGAAAAGCCATCTTTTGTTCTTAAGATAACTTCATTTAAATCAGCTTGAACATATACTATATCTTCTGGTTTTAATAAATATGCTTCATCTCCATTTTTAGTCAAAAATTTTATTGATTTATTATCTACTGAGTATGAAGTTGCTCTTTTTATACTATTTTGTAATTCATCTTTTGTATATGGTTTTAGTAAATAATCAATTGCACCAACTTTAAATGCTTTTATAGCAAACTCTTCATATGCAGTTTGGAAGATGATAAAAGCTTTTGAGTTTTTAGAAAATATATCTTGTGCCAAATCCAAGCCATTTATATCTGGCATATTAATATCTAGTATATAAATATCAAAACTATTTGATTCATCTAAAGAGTTAAACTCTTCAAGATTTGTAGCTACTTCATAATCATAGTTTAATTCATCAAGAAATCTTGATAATCTTTTTAGTGCTAGTTCTTCATCATCCATTATTAATATTTTCATTACATTTTCCTATTGTTATTTTATATGTTGGTTCTGAGTTATCAACTAATTGTATTTCGCCATTACACAAAATTTCTAATCTCTCTTTTAAATTTGTAAGACCTATTCCAAACTTATCATTGATTATCTCTTTTCCATCATTTTTTACTAAGATTATTAACTTATCACTTTTTTTTGCTTCAATATAGATATTTAAAGATTTTTTACTTTTAGAAAATCCATGTTTTATAGCATTTTCTACTAAAAGTTGTATCGAAAACTTTGGTATTTTATACTCATAAAACTCTTTATTTATATCTATATGTAAAATAATTTTATCAGAAAATCTTACATTTTCTAAGTTTACATATCTTTTTAGATTATCAAGTTCATCTTTTAAAGAATTTAAAGCTTTTTCATTCATACTTTGTCTTAGAAATCTTGATAATTCCATAAGATTATCTTCTGTTTTGTTTATATCTATATGAACTAACTCAACTAATGAGTTTAAACTATTAAATAAAAAGTGAGGATTTAGTTGTCTTTGAAGTGATTTTAATCTACTATCTATTAAAAGTCTTTCACTATACTCTTTTTTATTGTTCATCTTTACAAACTGATATAAAAGTGTTGCAACAAAATATGTCAAAAACCCTATAAACAAAGCAAAAACAATATAATTTTGCTCAAATTTATCAATCAAATTTATATTAAATATTTTACATAAATAGTAAGTTGTCAATGTTCCTAAAAAACCAGATAAATATGAGAATAATATTGCAAGAAATAGCCAATATTTCTTTGATAATTTTGGCAAAATATAGTTATTTAAATATGTGATAAATACCATTGAAAATATAAATATATCCAAACCTAATAAAAGTCCAAAAAATATAGCATTTACTACATTTTCACCTATTAGATAATAACTATATATAGATAATAAAGTAGAGAATAACAATGCAATAATAAAGATAAAAAACCAATCTTTTAATCTTATTTGTAATTCTAAATGTCGCATATTAACCTTTGTAAGTTTCTCACACCCATCATAACACCTGGCCAACCTTGTGCTGCAAATGTAGTATCACCTACATTATATAAGCCTTTTATTGGAGTATCATTTGAAGGAAGTTTAAATACATAATTATTATGTTTTACTGCAATTCCACCTAAACTTGTTCTATTTATATATCTTTTAAAAGTCAAAGAAGTTGCTGCAAAACATTTTATAATCTCTTCTTCTTTTATATTTAAATGTTCACATACTATATTTTTTATTATATCCATTAACTCTTGTTTTTTCTCTTTTGTATTTTCATACCAATATTGATTTAAAGTATGTGTAGAAATAGTAATACTTCCTTTCATCTTCTCATCATCAGTAGCACCAACAGATACAAAAAGTGAATTAGATATTGTATTTTTTAGTTCTTTGTCTAATATGATTTGATAGTGATGGTCTAGTTTTTGATTGGTATCTATTTTCATATAAACCATAAATGCAGAAATACCCAAATCAAGTTTTTTATATGAGTTTATATAATCTAATATCTTTTTATCTTCAAATAAAGAAGCACTCTCAAACAAACTTGAATTTAATACTACATTTTTTGTCTGAATAGATGAGTTATTTGAGTGTACTATAAAACTATCATCTTTTTTCTCTATTTTTTCAATAAATTGTGATTTTCTTACATCCTCTAATTTTTCTTCAATTGATTCAAAAATTGAACCCATTCCACCATAAATATAGTAGTTATTTACAAACTGATAACCTAAAGCTAAAGCACAAGTCAGAAAATTAACTTCAGAAGTTTTTGTTTGAGCAACTATTAAAACTTGATTATCAATATAATTCATATACTCACCAGAAATGTCACCAAAATATTTTTTCAAAAACTTATCTGCTTTTTCAAATACAAAAGGATAAAAAGTTGTAAGAAGTGTTCTAAATGAATAGAGTGATTTTAGTTTTGAAAAGATATTTTTATTTGAATAGTAGTAGTCATT
Organism: Arcobacter sp. CECT 8986; assembly: GCF_004116725.1. NCBI lineage: Bacteria > Pseudomonadati > Campylobacterota > Epsilonproteobacteria > Campylobacterales > Arcobacteraceae > Arcobacter > Arcobacter sp. CECT 8986. The sequence goes on from NZ_PDKG01000003.1 coordinate 71,360, forward strand.
TATTTCAAAAAACTTCTTATTTATTTGTATTATTAAATTATAAAATTCAATATTTTTAGGATGATAAAAACCATTGTTTATCTCTTGAATAAATGCATCAAAATCTCGTAATCTTCTAATCTTTTTATCTTTATATAATACTGTCAAAGAAGAGTCTAATAACTTCTTTTTAAAATCAATATCGTAAGAAGTAAAAAAATCATACATAAACTTGCCTTCTTCATATCCAGCAAATGTAGTAGCACCTGTATTATAAAAGTATTTACCTCTTTTAAAAGTAGAAGAACATCCACCTAAATATGGTTCTTTTTCAAATAAAGTTATTTTGTATTTTTTATTTAAAAAAAGTGCACTAGATGAACCACCTATTCCACTTCCTATTACTACATAATCATTCATAATATCTCTCCAATTATAGATATAATTGATTTTAAACTAATAATTTGATTTATTGTAGATTGAATTTGTTAGTTGATATAGTTGAGTTCTTCTTAAACATTTAGTCTAAGAAGAACAACTCATATGAGATACTCCGCCCATATTAAAATATTTTGCTGGTTTTAATCTATAATATTTTTCTTCTATTTGTGTTGATTGTTCATCATATGGTTTTGTCATAATCTCTTGTAGTTCTCTTACTAATGAATAATCACCCTCTTTTGCTTTTTCATAAGCAGGAGCTAAAATCCACTCTCTTAATATATATTTAGGATTTATCTGTTTCATTTTTGAAGATAATTCTTCACTAAAGTTTGATGAATTTATATCTTTATTGATTATATTGTTTGAAGCAAGTTCTTCATTCCATTTATCTAGCCAAGTTGACCATGCAGCTAAAAGCTCTTTATTTTCAGAAATATCTTTATAAAAACTTTTTTTAAGAGATTCTATATTTTTTGGTATAGTAGATAATTCTCTAAAAAATATAGTGTAATCAACAACAGTTTTTAATAGTAGTATTTGTAAATTATCAAATAGTCTAGAATTAAAACTTTTCAATCCTAACTTTTTAGCCCACATTTTTTGTAACTCTTGTTTCATTATTGAAGAAAAATCATTTTTTATCTCATCTAATTTATTTAAATACTCTTTATTTCCTAAAAGCAATTGCTCTAAGGATGAACAAAACATACTAAAATTACGTTCAGCTGCAACTGACTGATTATAAAATGCAAAGTGTTGCCCTCCACCTGTCCAAGATTGATAGTTTGGATCAAAAATATCGCAAAAACCAAAAGGACCATAATCTAAAGTAAATCCTCCAGCTGCACAATTATCACTATTGAAATTCCCTTGACAATATCCTACACGAATCCAGTTTGCTACTAACTTTGTAACTCTTTTTCTAAACTCTTTAGCTAAAAGAATAACTTTATCTTCTAAACTTACATTAGCATCTATTTGCTCACTATATTCACGTTCAATTAGATGTAAAACAAGTTTTTCTAATTGATTTTTTGCATCTTTGTACTCATTTTTACGTGCTCTTCTTGCAAAAAGTTCTATTTGTCCAACTCTTATAAAAGAAGGTGCAACTCTTGTAGAAATTGCAACTTGCTCTGGCACCATAATATCAGGATTCCAAGAGTTAGAGTTTTTTTCATACCAAGGTCTTGTAACCTTTTGTGTTTTTGAAGTAATCAAACTTAATGAACGTGAAGTTGGAACACCCAAAGCATACATATGCTCTTGAGCTAAAAACTCCCTAACACTCGAACGTAAAACAGCTCTTCCATCTGCACCTCTACAATAAGGTGTTTTTCCAGCACCTTTGAGTTGCATTTCCCATCTTTTTGAGTTTGTTACTACTTCAAGTATTGAAATAGCTCTTCCATCTCCATAAGCATTCCCTGTTTGAAAAGGACATTGCTCATAATACTCTTTTCCATAAATAGAAAGAGCATATCCAGTTGCCCAGCCAAGATTACTCATACTTTTAGGAAGATTTGATAAATCAGCTGAAAACATACTTATAAATTCATCTGTTTTAGCTAAGTTATCATCAAATCCCAGCTCTTCAAATAGTATCTTACTGTGTGAAATATACTGGGGATTTTCAATAGGTGTTGGCTTCACTGGAACATAATGCCCAGAAAAAACTTCTCTTGGATAATAATCTTCTCCATTTGATTTAGCTTCTAAATCAGTATCAAGATTATTGATAAAAGAATAATTTGTAAATTTTGCTAAATCATCTAATGTTTTTATAACTGTTGTATTATTTTTTTCTAAGCTCATAATATACCTCTTTTAGAAAAGTTTCAAAAGAGTATACTAAATTTTTTTTGCATCTATTTCTAAATTATCTATTAGAATAATAACTTAAAATTTTTCAAAGAATTTGTAGAATATGTTTTCAGGATTCCTCCTGAAAACCAAAGTGTTAAGTGTAAAACAAGACTAGTATCTGTCATCCTCATCATCGTAATCAAACTCATTATAGTCATCATAATCAACTGTGAAGATTTTTGGATAGCCTAACTTTTGAAGTTCGATATCAATATTTTCTTCAGAAAGTCTATTTTTAACTTTCTCCATAATTGTCTCAATATCTTCTTCTTTTACGTTATTTGCTCTTAACTCATAAATTACTGACAATTGCACCTGTTTTCCTCATAAATACAATCATATGGCGCTTTACAAATGTAAAACAACGTCTCTAAATAATTTTAGATACACAAAACTAATAAACACTTAATTATAAAATATTTTTTATTTAAATTAGTCATAAAATGAAGTTTTTTTTAGAAATTTGAAGTTTTTTTTGTAAGAAGATTATCTCTTCTTACTATTTAGTTATAAAGTTACGTCGTAACCCATCTCTTTTAAGCCTTTTTTATCTTTTGTCCAGCCTTTTTTAACTGATACAAAAAGTTCAAGGAAGCATTTTCTTCCTGTAAGTTTTTCTATTTTTATTCTGGCATCTTTACCTATTCTTTTTATAGCTGTTGCACCTTTACCAATAATCATACCTTTTTGAGTACTTTTTTGAACAACAATAGTTGCTTTTACTACATCTAAGTCCTCTTTTTCTTCAACTTTTTGAATAAGTACATCAGTTTCATAAGGTATTTCATCTGAAATATTTTCAAAGATTGATTCTCTAATAAACTCTTTAAAGATATCTCTTAAGTGCTCAGTTGTCATAATCTCAGGGTCAAATAAATATGGATGTTCAGGAAGATGTTTGACTACATCATCAAGAATATCTGCATGACTTGTCGCTTTTTTAATAGAAACAGGAATAATTGACTCATATTTATCACTGAATTGTTCATACTCTTTCATTTTTTCTAAAACTTCTTTGTTTGATACATTATCAATTTTAGTTAGTAAAAGAATATGTTTTACATTTTTTTTGTTTTTTTCTAAAAAGCTTTCATAATGTGTAACTTTATCTGTAACTGGTGCTAAAAATAAAATCAAATCACAATCACCCATAGCTTTAAGTGCTTCATCTAACATAAACTGATTTAATAGTTTTTCTGTTTCGTGAAGTCCTGGTGTATCTACAAATATAATTTGGTCATCTTCGTGCATTACAATTATATTTGCTCTTTTTCTTGTAGCATTTGCTTTATGAGAAACCATAGTTAGTTTTTCACCTACAAGCCAATTTAAAAGTGAGCTTTTACCTGCATTTGGTCTACCTACAACAGATACATAACCACATTTTGTCATTTATTCTCCTCAAGCATTCTTTGCTTTTTATTTAACTTATATAATAACATTTTTGTGATTACAAAGTAGTAAACCAAATTTTTTATCTTTTTCTATAACTTAAAGACTGCATCAAATCTTGTTTTGTTATGTTTTCGTTTGCATTCAAATCTGCAATTGTTCTTGCAACTTTTAGAACTTTATTTATACTTCTAAAAGAAAGATTAAAATTTGATATAGCTTTTTGTAATACTATTTCACTTTCACTATCAAGTTTACAAAATTGATTTATCTGTTTATCTGATAGTTTTCCATTTAGATTATTTTGTTTTCTTCTTTTTTGTAAAATAAAAGCATCTATTACTTTTTGGTGTAATTGTTTTGAGCTATATTTTGTCTTATCTGATATTGAAGGCTCTTGCATTGTCACATACAAATCAATTCTATCAAGTAAAGGTTCTGATAATCTATTTTTATATCTTTGAATTTCAACATCACTACATCTACACTCTTTTACTTTTGAAAGTAGGTTTCCACATGGACATGGATTCATAGCAGCAACAAATAAAAATTTAGTGTCATAAAGTACTTTAGAATTAACTCTACTTATTAAGACTTTATAATCTTCAAGTGGCTCTCTTAATGCCTCTAAAGAGCTCTTTGAAAAGTGTGGAAATTCATCAAAAAACAATACACCAGCATTTGAAAGTGCAACCTCTCCTATTCTTGCACTATTTCCACTTCCTCCGCCAAAAAGAGATGATTTAGTAGAGCTATGGTGTGGGTTTCTAAATACTCTTAAAGGTGAAAAATCAATATCTTTATAATCAATTGCTTGAAGTTTTGCTTTTTCTAAAATCTCTTCTAAACTCATTGGAGGAAGAATATATCTAAGTCTTTTACTTATCATACTTTTACCACATCCAGCACTTCCTTCAAATAAAATATTATGATTTCCAGCAGCTGCAATTAAAGCTGCATTTATTGCATAATCTTGTCCTTTTACTTCAGCAAAATCAACTTCATATTTATTTATATAATAGTAAGTATTATCATGTATTTTAATGCTTTCATAATCAAAAGACTCATTTTGATATAGATATTTTTCTTTAGAATCAAACTTAAAAAAATCAATTGCTTGAGATAAAGTATCTACACTATATATATTAATGTTTGGTATTTTTGATAGTTTTTTTGCACTATTTGAACAAACAATTACATTTTTTAATAAATTCTGTTTTGCTAAAGATAATACTAGAGGGAAAATACTACTACAATCTTTTATTTTTCCATCTAAACTTAACTCACCAAATACGTAAAAATCTTCAAAATTTACTTTTGATTCATATAGTGCTATAATCAATGCTATTGCTAAATCAAAGTGAGTTCCACTTTTTTGTATTTCTGAGGGAGAAAGATTTATAGTTATCTTCTTTGCTGGAAATTTAAAATCATTCGTTAGTAATGCAGATTTCACTCTATCTCGGGATTCTTGAATAATATTTGAAGCTAGTCCTACGATGGTAAATGAAGGCAGTCCATTTGTAAATGTTGCTTCTACATCCACACTTTTCGTCTGAATTGTTTGTAGTGTTGCAGATTTAATAATTTTCATAATTTGTCCAATAATAAAATAATTTTTATAATTATATTTATTATTTATAAAAAGTAAGTAAAATAATAATATTTTAAATTAATAATAAAACACTATTAAATTATAAATTTTTATGATATTATTACAAATATGAAATAATCTAAAAAAGGGAAAAATATGACACTGTTTATGTCAAAGGAAGATAAAACAAAACTCAAAGCAATTGAGGATAATTATGGTGTAATTTCTTTCAAGCCCGATGGTACAATTATAAATGCAAACAAAAATTTTTTAGATACATTAGGTTATACACTTGAGGAAGTAGTTGGAAAGAATCATAGTATATTCTGTGTAGATGTTTATAAGACTTCTGATAGATATAAAAAATTCTGGGAAGATTTAAATAAAGGTATAACTCAAACTTCTGAATTTAGAAGAATTAGAAAAGATAAAAAAATTATTTATATACAAGCTTCATACAATCCAATAAAAGATAATAATGGAAAAGTATATGAAGTAATAAAATTTGCACAAGATATAACAGAAAGAAAAATACAAAGTCTAGATTACAGTGGACAAGTACAAGCTATTGGAAAATCACAAGCTGTAATTGAATTTAATATGGATGGAACAATTATAAATGCAAATCAAAATTTCCTTGATGCTATAGGATACAATCTTGATGAAATAGTTGGGAAACACCATAGAATATTTTGTGAAGAATCTTATGCAAACTCAAAAGAGTATGCAGATTTCTGGGTAAATTTAAATGCAGGTAATTATAGTAGTGGAGAATACCTAAGAATAGGTAAAAACAATAAAAGAGTTTGGATTCAAGCATCATACAACCCTATTTTAGATACAGAAGGAAAACCTTTTAAAATAGTAAAATATGCAGTTGATGTAACTAAAAGAAAAAATATGATTTATGAAATAGATGAAAATGTACAAAACTTAACTAGTTCATTAACTCATTTAACTGATGCATCTAAAGCTATGGCAAAAGGTGCAAAAATAACACAAGATGGTTCAGAAGAGATAAATGAATCAATATCTCAAATAAATGAAGCAGTATCAAACTTATCAGAGAAAATTGAGAGTATGTTATCTTCTATTTCTTCTATCTCTTCTACTTCTAAAGAAGCAGAAAGAATGACTAAAGAAGCAAGAGAACAATCAAAACAGACAACTCAATCAATGATTAAATTAAATGAAGAATCACAAAAAATTGGTGAAACTATGAATACAATTACACAAATTGCATTTCAAACAAATATTCTTTCACTAAATGCAGCAGTAGAAGCAGCAACTGCTGGTGAAGCTGGAAAAGGTTTTGCCGTAGTTGCTCAAGAAGTAAGAAATCTTGCAAGTCGTTCTGATGCAGCAGCTAAAAATATTACAAGTGCAATTGAGCTTATTCAATCACTGGTTAAAACTTCACTTGATTCTATTCATAATATAGATAGTACAATTGAAGAGATAACAACAATTTCAACAGATATTTCAAAATCTATGAAAAACCAAGAAGATATTACAAATGAGTTATCAAGTACTGCTTTACAAGCAAGTCAAGGTGTAAATGAAGTTACAAACTCTATGAATAGAGTTTCACAAAATGCTCTAGAAGGTGGAGAAAAAGCAAAACAAACAGTTCAAGCAACAAAAGATTTGACTAATGTTTCAAATGAACTAATTTCAATTTTGCAAAAACTAAAATAAAAAGACTAATTGTTTTTTTTATTTTATTGAAATATTTATACAGTAATATTTTAAATAAAATATTAGGAACAACAAATGCCTTTAATCAAATGTCCTGAGTGCGAGCACGAAATATTATCTAGAATAGGAACTATTTGTCCAAAATGTGGACATATGGTTGGATATTTTGAAGGAGATAAAAGTAGAAAAAAATATGGTAAATTCTTTGCAATAAGTCTTATCATTCCTTTTTTCTCTTTTATTCTAATACTTCTTGCTTCTGCTACAAAAACACTACTTATTTCTGCAACAATAATTTATGTAATCTTAGCTTTTATATCTTCACCTATTAGATATAAAGATGTATTTTTTACAAAGTTTGAGAAAATATTTTTTTGGGGAATATGGATAGGAGCAAATGCACTTTTAGTAACAATGATTTATAATCTGATGACTAATTATGTAAAATAGGAAGAAAGAAAAATCTATTTAGATTTTAACTTTTTCTTCCAATCTTTTTCAAATTTTTTTCTTTTCGTAATTGATAGATTTTCGATAAATAAATGTCCAGTTAAATGTTCCATTTCATGCTGCCATGCAACAGCAACAAAATCTTCTGCTTCAACTGTTTTTTTGTTTCCATATCTGTCAAAATACTCTATAATAATATGTTTAGCTCTTTTAACTTCTTCTGTAAAACCTGGCACACTAAGACAACCTTCAAAATTAACTTGAACTCCATCTTTATGTGTAATTACAGGGTTGATAGCTTCTATTAAATCAGCCTTATCTTGAATATCTTGTTCATTAGGAAGATTTATTACTAATACATTTAATGGAATAGCAACTTGAATTGCTGCAAGCCCTACTCCATTTTCTGCAATCATTGTTTCATACATATCATCTAAAAGAGTGTGAAGTTCTTCATCAAAAACTTCAACATCTTTTGATTTAGTTCGAAGTAGCTTATTTGGATATGTTATAACTTCTCTTATCATTTCTATTACTTATGACTTGTTATTACTTTATCAATCAATCCATATGTACAAGCTTCATCAGCACTCATAAAATTATCTCTATCAGTATCTTTTTCAATAACCTCTAAAGGTTGACCTGTTTGTTCTGAAATAATTTTATTTAAACTATCTTTCATTCTTTGAATCTCTTTAGCTTGGATTTGAATGTCAGTAGCTTGACCTTGTGCTCCACCAAGTGGTTGGTGAATCATAATTCTAGAGTTAGGTAAAGAGTATCTTTTACCTTTAACTCCAGATGATAATAAAAATGCTCCCATAGAAGCAGCTTGTCCTATACAAATAGTGCAAACATCAGGCTTGATATAATTCATAGTATCATAAATTGACATACCACTTGTAATAACTCCACCTGGAGAGTTGATATAAAGATAAATATCTTTTTCTGGGTCTTCAGCTTCTAAAAATAGAAGTTGAGCAACAACTGTTGAAGCCACTTGGTCATTAATTTCACCACTTAGCATGATAATTCTATCTTTTAGAAGTCTAGAATAAATATCATAGCTTCTTTCACCTCTTCCACTTTTTTCTACTACGTATGGTATATAACTCATATTATGTCCTATTAGATTATTTACCTAATTTTTCGTCTAATAATTTAGTAATTACTTTATCTTCAATCATAGACATTTTTATAGCTGGTAGGTATCCAGCTTCTTGATATTGTTTTAATACATCTTGTGGGTTTTGTCCCATTTGCATTGCTTCATAGTAAATAACTTGAGTAACTTCTTGATCAGTAACATCAATACCTTCTGCTTTTGCTAATGCATCAACAATAAATGTAGCTTTTACAGATTTTTCTGCATCACCTTTTAATTCGTCTCTCATAGACTCAACTTTAGAAGCATCTTCTTGTAAACCTTTGATTTCTTCTTCAGTCATAGTTCTAACTTTGTTATTTAGTGCAAAGTTAACTTCTTGGTCAACTACTGTTGAAGGTAAAGCAAAGTTAATTTTTTCTACTAAAGTATCTAAGTATTGAGGTTTTAACTCTTCTCTATAATATTTACCCATTTCTGCATTTTTAAGTTGCTCTTTAATTTTTTCTTTTAAAGTTTCAACAGTTGCATTTTCTTCTTGTGGTAACATTTTTTTAGCGAATTCATCATCAATCTCAGCTGGTACTTTTTCTTGAATTTCATGTAAAGTAACTTTAAATACTGCTTCTTTACCTGCTAATTCTTTTGATTGGTACTCTTCTGGGAAAGTAACAGTTACATCTTTTTGCTCTTCATATTTCATACCAACAAGTTGTTCTTCAAATCCTGGGATAAATGAACCTGAACCAATTTCTAAAGGATATTTCTCAGCTTTTCCACCTTCAAATGCTACACCATCAACAAAACCTTCGAAATCAATAACAGCGAAGTCACCTTCTCTTGTCATTCTTTTTCTTTTGATTTTTTCTAAAGGTGCAGAAGCTTTAGACATTTCTTCTAATCTTTCTTCAATCTCTTTATCACTGATTTCTTTATCTTCAACTGCTGGAATTAAAGATTTATAATCACCTAAATCAACTTCTGGTTTGCAAGCAACTTTGATTTCAATTTCAATATCACCATTATCTTGTTTTTCATATTTACTAAATGCTGGTTCACCTACTAAATCATCATTTTTAATATTTAACTCTTTTAATGCGTTTGTTAAAATATCTCTAACTGCTTCACCCTCAGCATCTTGCTGTAAGTTTTCAGCATATCTTTGTTTAACTACAGACACAGGAACTTTACCTTTTCTAAAACCTTGAATATCAAGAGTTTTAGCAGCTTGTTTTGCTACTTTGTCTAAGTTTTTTTCAATTAAGTCTTTTGATACTGTTGCAGTTACAACTGCATTAGCTTCATCAACTTTGTTTGCGTTAAATTCCATTAATTCTACTCCGAAAATATAATTTTATGCGATTTTATCTAACTATTACTAAAGCTTTAATAAAATTAGTTTTCCAAAAAGGAGTAAAACATTGGAATTTTTATACCCAAATGTACTATTTTTTATGCTAATTCCTACAATTTTATTAGCTTTTTTTATAACAACAAACAAAAAAAACATTGAAAACTTTTTCACAAAAGAGGCACTAGGCAAGTTAACTGTTCAAAATAAATATATGAATAAAAATATAAGAACAATACTTTTTTTTATTGCTATATTATTGATGATTGTATCTTTAGCAAGACCAGTAATAGATAAAAAAGAGAAAAAAATCCAACAAGAAAAGATATCATATGTAATTGCAGTAGATATTTCAAAATCAATGCTAGCACAAGATGTCAAACCAAGTAGATTTATTTTTGCAAAAAATAAACTTCTAAAACTTTTAGATTTATCAAAAGACAAAGAAGTTGCAGTAATTTTATTTTCAAATAACTCGTATATTTTATCTCCTCTTACAAAAGATATTGATTCTTTAAAAAATATTGTAAAAAGAATTGATGAAAGATATACTTTTGATAATGGCTCAAATGTAAAAGTAGCTATTAAAACTGCAAAAAAACTTTTAAGATATATGCAACATAAAAATTTAGTAATTCTTACAGATGGAACAGACCAAAGTAACTTCAAAGAAGATATAGAACTTGCAAAAAAAGATAATATTAGTATTTATACAATTGCAACTGCAACAAAAAATAAAACACCAATAAAATTAAAAGATGGTAGCTTTTTAACTGATTCAAACGATTCTATTGTTACGACTTCACTAAATGAAGATATAAAAGAGTTATCTTTAAATACAAATGGTGCTTATATTTCATATACTTTAGATGATTATGATGTATCAAGTATTTTAAATCAAGTAGAAAAAAACTCAACAAAACAAAAAGATAAAAAAACAAAATTCAAAATATACACTGAACTTTTCTATTATCCTTTAGCTCTTGCTTTAGTTATTCTTCTTATTGCTTTTTCTTCACTGCCAAAGATTAAGTATTTGCCATTTGTATTATTGGTGTTCATTTCAAATGATGCAAAAGCAGCAATAACTGATTTTCAAACAATAGATGAAGCAACAAATGCTTACAAAAGTCAAAAATATAAAGTTGCAGAAAAAAAATTTAAAGAGATTGCAAAAAATCCTCAGGGTTATTATAATTTAGCAAACTCACAATATAAAGAGAAAAAATATAAACAAGCTTTAAATAGTTATAAAAAAGTTGTAACAACAAATAATGATTTACAATTTAAAAAACTTCATAATCTTGGAAATACATATACTAAACTAAACAAATTAGAAGATGCAGTAAAAATGTATGAAAAAGCACTAAAAATTAAAGATGACAAACAAACAAAAGAGAATTTAAAGATTGTAAAAGATGCACTAAAAAAACAAAAGAATAAAAATCAGCAAAATAAAAAAGATAAGCAACAAAATAAAAACAAAAAGAATCAAGAAAACAAAAACAAACAACAAGACTCACAAAACAAAGAAAATCAAGAGAACAAAAATAAGCAACAACAAGATAAGAATCAAAAAGATAAGCAAAAGAAAAGTGAGCAAGAAAATAAACAAGAAAAACAACAAAGTAAACAACAGAAAAATCAAGAACAACAAGAAAAACAGGAACAAAATACAAAATCTCAAATAAATAAAAAGAAAGATTCCATATCAAATAGAGAAGAGAAAAAATGGCTAAGACAAATAGATAATGATAACTTAGGAGTTTTTATAAAAAAAGATGAAGAATCTAAATCAAATACAAAGTGGTAAAACTACCAACTTTGTACTCTTGATAAAACTTTTTTAGGAATATTATTCTCTTTTTTTAGTTTTTTCATCAATGCAACATATTTTTTATAATATTTTCTTGCCATATCCATATCATAAATATCATAATACACATCACCTAAATTATATAATGCAACTACTCTATTTGGATATTTATTTACAATTTTTTCTAAGATATAAATAGCTTCATCATTTTTTCTTTTTTTATTTAAATAGTATGCAATATTATTGTAGTAAGTAACATTGCTTTTACTTAATTTTATATTTTTAAAAAGATTATAAAAATAGATTTGGTTATATCTATTTAAATCACTTTTTCTTTTTAATTTTGTATCACTTTCAATACTTTTTAATAACTCTATTTTATTTGAACTATTTTTTATTTGAGTATTTACTCTTTTTATATCCTCAACTGTATCATAATAGTAATTTAGATAACCACACTCTTTTAGCAACTCTTTATAATAGTTTGTATCTTGATATTTGTTTTTTAAATCATCAAAAAACTTTCCGTATCCTTTTATTATGTAGTTTTCATATGTATTTGAACTATTCCAAGAGTAAGCTCTTTTTGTTTCATACCCTTTTGTAGAATCATAATTAACTACTTTTGAATTATTTATATCATATAAAGCAAGTTCACTTTTTGCTAACATATACAATATTTTTGCTCTAAAATCTTTATTTTTTGCACTCTGCAATGCTTTTTTAAAGTGTTTAATTGATAAGTTAATTTTCTTTAGTTCATTGTCTTTTTCTTTAAAATAATAATTACTTCTATATTTAGTAGTCAAAATATTTGAATTACCCCAATAACTAAGGTTATATAATGCTGTTGCATAAAGATAATTATCCATTGTTGAGTTTGGATTCTTTTTTAAACTATTTTGAATATCAATTAATTTTTTTACTGTTTCATAAAAAGTATATTTTTTTTCTGAGTGAACTCTATTATTTCCAACAATATAATTATTAAAAATATTAAACTCAAGTTTATCTTCTTTTTTTGTTGATTTTTTAACTCGTTTTAGTACCTCATCAAACATTAGATTATTCATAAGAATATTTGTATATGCTAATTTTAGTTCTCTTCTTACATACTCACTTTTCAAAGTATGATTTATCATATATTTTTCAAGTTTTGTTTTATTTTGTTTGTTTTCTAAAGCTTTTAACTCATTGTATTTTTCTAAATTAATTCCATTTACATTTATATAATTTATATTTTTAGATAAATAGTATTTCAGTTCATTATTCTGTTTTTTATAAATATCTTTTATTTTATAAAATGTATATTTATGAATTGAGTTTTTATTACAAGGTTGTAACATAAGTTTTTCTAACTTTGTTCCAATTTCATTTTCTGTTTTTTCATCTATTTTCGTAAGATTATTTAAATAGATTATATATTTTAAAGCATTTAGCTCATGAATATCATCTCCACTTACTTCTTTATATGCTTTATTTAGATATTTTTTTGATACATCAATATTTTTTTGGTAAAAGTTGAAATAAGCCAATGCCAAATCAACCATATACATATCATCCCTTTTTATACTTTTCAAATAAGAGATAAATGGCTCATAATTTTTAACTACTTTCGAATCATAATAATATGGCATAGGAATATCAAAAAACTCTTGAGAGTTTAAAAGTGTTCTAAATAAAAGCAAATCAAAAAACTTTGAGTTTTTATCTATTTTTGTAATATTTTTTAACTCTTCTAAAACATTTGCTTTTACATTTAAAGCTCTAATTGTATAAAACTTTATCTTCTCTTCTTTATTTTTAGCCATAGATAAAAGTTTGTTCCATTGTTTATCTGTTTTAATATACTTAAAATTATAATAAGCCAAATGCCAGTTGTATTTATCTTCACCAAATAACTTAGTAAATTCATAAACACCTTTTACCACTTCACCTTTTTTGATTAGCATTCCTGCATAAAGACCTTGAATCCACTCTTTTACAATACTGTTACTATTTTTTAATAAATATTTGTACTTATTATAAATATTTATTGTGTTATCTAAATTATTATAATGAGATAATCTAAGCGCTATGAAAAAATATCTAAGTTTTAAATATCTTGAATTTACATTTTCTACTCTTTTTAAAGCTTCATCTATTACAACAGGAAGTTTAGACATATCAAGTTTCACACCTTTATATCCAAACTTTTGATAATACCATCTATCAGAAGATATATATGGTTTTTGATACTCTAAAAAATCAATATAATCACGAATCTCTTCATTTTTTATTTTTGATAACTCTTTGTTTTTATAAATAAACTTTTCAATTTGCTTAGTAGAGAATGCCTCACCAAATTGTGCTTTCCACTCTTTTATATTTTGTTTTTTTATTTCATCATTATAATCATAAATCAAATCATTATAGACTCTACTACTTGTCAAATCACCTGTAATATTTGCAAACTCAAAATTTCTTTTATGCAAAAATCTAAACTGATAATCTTCTGGCCAAAATCCACCACCACAAGCAATACTTGATGTATAAAAAAATATAAATAGTAATACTATTTTAAACAACTCTTATCCTTTACTAATATCTTAATAACTTTTTTAAATTATATTTATTTTTATACTCTATTGTATAAAAAATCACTTCATTAAATCTATTTTTACTAATTGATAAAAAATCATCTAATGCAACCTCTAAATCACTAATTTTAGAATTTTCAAATCTTAAAATATCACCTTTATAAATATATCTACCTTTGAAATAAAAACTTTTAGTAACTTCATAATAGTTATCTTTTATTAGTTTAAAATTCTTTTTAAAATCTTGTTTTGTTACACCTTCAAATATATCAATTCCTCTTTTTTGTCTAAATTGAATTGCTTGAGAATATAAAGGTAAGGCAAGTTTTAATTTCAAAGGATATTTATCAAAATTATAGTGATATTTTTTGGCTATATTATTATCTAAAATTGAGTTTTTTGTATCAAAATCTCCAACTGTTGACATATTGTAATACATCAATAATCCATAATCAATATCAGGTACACCAGTTTTTTGAAAATATTTTATTTGATGCAATCTAATAGTTGCACTTATTTTCTTATTTAAAATTGTTTTTATTTTCTCTAAAAAAGAAAAATATTTTACTCTTGTAGAAACTGACCAATCGCAATCAAACTGTATTTCATCATATTTAAAAGGTAAACTCTTTAAATTTTTTGCTACATCATTTACTAACTCATCTAAAAAAGCTAATTTCATTGCTTTATTTGTAATATAAATAACAGGAATTGATAAATTATCTTTTGGTTTAGTTTTAAAAGTAGTTCTTATAACTTCTAATTTATTTGAGTAGTTTATATCTAAAACTTTAATATATAATTTATCATCTTGAGTTTTTAAAGAGTAACTATTTTTCCAATGATAAAAAGAGTATGTTAAATTCTCTTTATTTGTAAAATTAAAAGTAAAAAAAACAATAATAAGAAAAACAAAGAGTAAAAATATTTTTTTCATAAATTTAAATTGAAACCTTTTTTAAATTTAGAAATTATATAGTATTGATATTAAAAGAAAGTTATTTTGATTATTTTTTGATATAAAATATTATTTTTAGGCCTTTAGCTGCTAAATTAATAGCAGCTAAAATATTAGTAGTTTTGAGATTTTCTCATTTGCATTAGCTCTTTTTGAACTGAAATATTTACTTTTTCATTTGGTTGAAAATCTAATGCATAATTTCTTCCATCATAATCAACAGAATTTAAAATAATTTTAACAGCTTCAAGTCTAGCTTTATGTTTGTCATCACTTCTTACAATATGCCAAGGAGCACTTCTTGAGTTTGTTCTTCTTAACATCTCATATTTTTTCTCTGAAAATTCACCCCATAAATCTTGAGCTTGCATATCAACTTCTGAGAATTTCCATTGTCTTAATGGGTCATTTATTCTTCTATCAAATCTTCTTTTTTGTTCAGCTTTAGATACAGAGAAATAAAGTTTAATTAAAATCATTCCTTGTCTTACTAAATCTTGCTCAAAATTAACTACATCTTCCATAAAGATTTCATACTCTTCTTGTGTACAAAATCCAAATATTGGCTCAACCATTGCTCTGTTGTACCAACTTCTATCAAATAGTACAATCTCACCACCAGTTGGAAAGTGTTCGATATATCTTTGTAAAAACCATTGATTTTTTTGAGTTTCAGTTGGTTTACCTAAAGCTACAATTCTATAGTGTTTATTATTCATATATCTAGTGATTCTTCTAATTGCACCACCTTTTCCAGATGCATCTCTACCTTCAAAAAGAATAATCATTCTTTTATTTTCATTTTCTAAATAATTTTGCAATTTAATAAGTTCTATTTGATACTGTTTTAACTCTTCTGCATCATAAAGTTTTTGGATACCATCTTTTAGACTATCTTTATCATGTTCTTGAAATTCACCTAATATACTTCTCATTAAATCATTTTCACTCTTTAACTTTTGAATTTCATCAATATTTTCAGGTTTTGCATTATCACTTATTATTTGTTTCATCTCAATGTTTGTCTTCTTATCTTCAATAACAATAGAATCTTTAAATTTCTGCATCAAGTTTAATGCGCTTTTTTTAGTAAGGTTATCTTTTTTTGTATATCCTAGAACTTTTACGTATCTTTTTCTTTCGTGCTGAAATCTTGCTATATATTTTTTCCCAAATGTAGGATGTGCAACCTTTGATACATATAGTCCACTATAATTTGTCTTTTCAAAATCACTTAAATTCATTGTTATTCAGCCTTTGCAAATTTATTTTCTTTTTCCATTAATTCTATTTCTTTACTACCATCTATAACGATATTTTTATCTACTTTTATTTTTTCTTTTGTAGTTTTATTTGGATATTCTACTGAAGACAAAATGTGCTTGATACAGTTAATACGTGCTTGTTTTTTATCATCACTTCTTATTACTGTCCATGGTGCAACATCTGTATTTGAAGCCATCAGCATAGAAAATTTTGCAACTGTATATTTATCCCATAATTTTTGTGATTCTTTATCAACTGGTGATAACTTATACTGTTTTAAAGGGTCAACTTCTCTTTTTTTGAATCTTCTTGCTTGCTCTTTTTTAGATACTGAAATATAAAATTTTAAAAGAATTATTCCTGATTTTACAAGCATTTGCTCAAACTCTGGTACCTCTTTTAAAAATTCATGGTGCTCTTCAGTAGTACAAAATCCCATTACTGGTTCAACACCCGCTCTGTTGTACCAGCTTCTATCAAATAAAACTATCTCTCCCGCGCTTGGTAGATGTTTTGTGTACCTTTGGAAATACCATTGAGTCTTCTCTATATCACTTGGTTTTTCTAAAGCTACAACTCTTGCTCCCCTTGGATTTAAATGTTCTGTAATTCTTTTGATAGTTCCACCTTTACCAGCAGCATCTCTACCTTCAAAAATTAATAAAACTTTTAAACCCATCTCTTTTACATAGTTTTGAAATTTTAAAAGTTCAATTTGCAGTAATCTTAACTCCCTTTCATACTGCACTTTCTCTTTTTTTACCCAAATACGTATTTTTTCTTCTTTTTTGCTCTTTTTGTTGTCTTCTTCCTCTATCATAACACTCTATTCCCTTTAAGAAAGTCTTTCTTGATAATCATTATACCCAAAGTTTTTTACAATTTGGTAACAATCATTGTCTTTTTTTATAACAATTGATGGTAACTTTATTCCATTAAATGTTGTCGTTTTTACCATTGTATAGTGAATCATATCTTCAAGTATAATTTTATCTCCAACTTTTAAAGGCTCATCAAAAGAGTAATCACCGATAATATCGCCTGCAAGACAAGTATTTCCACCTAGTCTATAAGTATATTTTTTCTCATTTGCTAAGCCACTATTTCTTATCTCTGCTCTATAAGGCATAGCTAATGTATCTGGCATATGAGCTTCTGCTGATGTATCTAAGATGGCTATTTGCATTTTGTTTTCTACAATATCAAGTACAGTTGCCACAAGGTACCCTGTTTGCCATCCAACTGCTTCACCTGGTTCTAAATATACTTCTAGATGAGGATATCTTTGCTTGAAATCTTTTAGAAGCATTATAAGACCTTCTACATCATAGTCTGCTCTCGTAATATGATGTCCTCCACCAAAATTAACCCATTTCATTTGAGGTAAATATTCACCGAAGTTTTTTTCAAAGTTTTTTAAAGCACCTTGCAATGCATCTACATTTTGCTCACACAAAGCATGAAAATGCAGTCCATCAATTCCATCTAATAATTCAGGTTTAAAATTTGCTTTTGTTATACCTAGTCTTGAATAAGTACCACAAGGATTATATAAATCAACTTCAACAGATGAATACTCAGGATTTACTCTAAGTCCAATAGAAGTTTTATTTATTGCTCTATTTTTAAACTTTTCTAGTTGAGAAAAAGAGTTAAATACCACATGATTAGAAATATCAACTATTTCATCAAACTCTTCATCTTTAAATGCAGGACTATAAGTGTGTACTTCTTTTGCAAACTTCTCTTTTGCAAGAATAGCTTCATGAAGTCCAGATGCACAACAGCCTTTTAGATACTTTCTGCATAACTCAAAAGTTGAGTGCATTGCAAAACCTTTTAGTGCTAAAAGTATATTTACATCTGCTTCATCTTGAACTTTTTTAAGTAATTTTAGATTTTTTTCTAACAGTTTTTCTTCACATACAAAACTTGGACTTGGCAAGTTTTCAAAGTTATTTATTATTTCATTCGTCTTCATCGAAAGGTTCAAAATCCTCTTTTGTTACTCCACAGTCTGGACATTGCCAATCTTCTGGAATTTCTTCAAAAGGTGTTCCTGGTTCAATTCCACCATCTGGATCACCAACAGCAGGGTCATACACGTAGTCACATACTACACAAATATATTTTTGCATATTATTCTCCTTACTATTTAATAGTAGTATTATTGCCTAATAAAAAATTAAAATCAATAAAACAGAAGTCATAAAAATGACAAAATTATATCAAAATTTGTAAGTTTTAAGTAAAAGAGAAAAGCTAAATATAAAATATTTAGCTTTTTGTAGTTTATTTAGTTGGTAACTCTATAATTTTCCAAGGTAACCCTTGAATCATTAATTCATCCATAAAAGGTTTTGCATCAAACTCTTCTATATTGAATACTCCTTTACCATCCCAAATTCCTTTATATAACATTTTAGAGCCAATCATTGCAGGAACTCCAGTTGTATAACTTACTGCTTGTGCACCTGTCTCTTTATAACACTCTTGGTGGTCACAAACATTATAAATATAAACTTTTTTCTTAACTCCATCTTTAATTCCCTCAATAATACAACCAATATTTGTTTTACCAACAGTTCTTGGTCCAAGACTTGCAGGATCAGGTAATAGAGTTTTCAAGAATTCAATAGGAATAATTTTTTGACCTTGGTGTTCAACAGGTTCAATTCCTAACATACCAACGTTTTGTAAACAGTTCATATGTTGAATATAACTATCTCCAAATGTCATAAAAAATCTAATTCTTTTTAAACCTTTGATATTTTTACTTAAAGATTCTAACTCTTCATGGTAAAGTAAATAAGATGGTTTAACCCCCACTTCTGGATAATCATGCTCAACTCTAATTTCTAAAGGTTTTGTTTCTATCCATTTTCCATCTTCCCAATATCTACCATTTGCAGATACTTCTCTTAAGTTGATTTCTGGATTAAAGTTTGTTGCAAATGCATATCCATGGTCACCTGCATTACAATCCATAATATCAATATAGTTTATCTCATCAAATAGATTTTGTTGTGCGTATGCACAAAATACTCCAGTTACACCTGGGTCAAAACCGCTTCCTAATAGAGCTTTTACTCCAGCTTCTTTAAACTGTTCATTTCTTGCCCATTGCTCTTTGTACTCAAATTTTGCTTCATCTGGATGCTCATAATTTGCAGTATCTACATAATCAACACCTGTTTGTGTACAAGCATCCATAATTGTTAAATCTTGGTAAGGTAACGCAACATTTAAAACAAGTTTAGGATTAACTTTTTTAATTAACTCTACTAATTGAGGTACATTATCTGCATCTACACTAGCAGTGTCTATTTTTACACCTTGATTTTTTTCAATATCTTTTGCAATATCATCACATTTACTTACAGTTCTTGAAGCTAACGTAATTTTTTCAAATGTATCAATATTCATAGCACATTTAACTGTTGCAACTCTACTAACACCACCTGCACCTATGATTAAAATACCTTTTTTATCCATAAAGATTCTCCATTTTAAATATGTGCAATTATAAACTTTTTTAAGTAAATAACAATTGAATTTATTTGATTTTTTTAAATATAAGTTTTTTTGATAGATTTTGAAGTTCTCAAGAAGTACATTATTTTGTACTTCTTGAATAAAAGTGTAAAATTAAAAATTTCTATTTTTCAATAAATTTTTTCTCTTCTACATCTTCTAAAATTTTTGTAGCAATTTTTTCTGTTTCAATTGCTATATCATTTGTCTGACTTGCAACACTTGCATTTTTTTGTGTTTGTTGGTCTAAATCATTAATAGTGTCGTTGATTTGTTCGATACCCGCTCTTTGTTCTTTACTTGAAGTCTCAACATCACTAATTAATCTTAATGTTTCATCAATATTTGATTTAAGTTCATGGTAACCTTTAATCATCTCAGAAGATATTGCTTTACCTTCATTTGCACCTAATGTCGCATTTTCAACTAACTCTTTTATCTCTTTTGCCGCTTCCGCACTTCTTGAAGCTAGATTTCTAACTTCTTGTGCAACTACGGCGAACCCTTTTCCAGCTTCACCAGCTGTTGCTGCTTCTACTGCTGCATTAAGTGATAAAATATTTGTTTGGAAAGCAATTTGGTCAATCACTGTAATTGCTTCTGCAATTGCTTGTGTTTGTTCATTTATGCTATCCATTGATACACTTGTTTTATCTGCAAGTCTTTCACCATCATTTGCAGAACCAGAAACTCTATTTGCAAATTGAACCATTTTTGAAATATTTTCAGAGTTACTAACAACATTTGAAGTTATCTCTTCTAATGCAGCTGCTGTCTCTTCTAAGCTTGAAGCTGATTCATTTGATGCAGTACTTAAAATAGTTACTGTATTTAATAGGTTTTGAGAATTTTCTCTTAAGTTAATTCCACTTTGTTTATTTTGAACTAACATATCATTAATGGTATCTGCTAATAGATTTAATCCTTTTGCAACTTCACCTTTTGGATTGTTAATTCTATATGTAAAGTTCATATTACTAAACTCATGCAATGCTTTATCAATCTCTTCAAAGTTATCATTAACTTTTGTAGAAATAGAGGTTAACATCTCATTTAAATTAGTTTTTAACTCTTCTAAACTTTTGTTTTCTGTTGTTGCTTGAAGTCTATTTTTAACACTACCGTGATTAACTTCTGTAACTATTTGTTTTACATTATCAATTAATTTAAAGTCTTGGTCTAGCAATTTATTTGTTTTTTCAATATTGTCATTTACAACTTTTGCCATTTGACCTATTTCATCTTTTGAATTAATATCAATTTTGTCAATACTATCTTTTTCTTTACTTAAATATTTAAAGAAATCTAATAATCCTACTTGGAATTTTGTAAGAGGTTTATTGATTTGTGTGTTAATAAAATATACTACAAATAAAGCAATTAATACAGATACAATAACAGATATAAGTAAAATACCTAAAACAATTGAAGTAATTTTATCATTTGATTCTGCTTGTAAGTTTGCAATATGTTCTTCTATCTTATCAGTATATACACCTGTACCTATCATCCATTTCCATGGTTCAAATCCAGTCGCATATCCAATTTTTTCAGAGTCAACTTTACTTCCAGGTTTTGGATAATCATAAGTAACAATATCTCCACCTTTTTTAGCTGCTTTTATTAACTCTTTAATAAAATATATACCTTTTTTAGTTTTTGCTTCTAAAAGATTTTTTCCAATATGTTCTTTAATTGTAGGATGCATTAAATTTACACCATTATAATCATAAATGAAAAAATATCCATTTTTACCAAATCTAAGTTCTGCAATCTCATCTAAAGCTTTTTGTTTAAGTGTCTCTGAAACATCATCTAAATATGCTCCTGTTCCAATAATCCATTTGAATTTTTTAAAGTATTTAACATAAGCAACTTTTTGTCTTGGAGGTTTATTTGGTACAGTTTGCTCATAAGAAACCAAACCTTCTCCATGGTCAATTGCTAATTTAATAAAATTCAAGATGTGTGGTTTAGGATATCTTTTCCCCTCTTTTGTTGGATTAATTGGATGTTTTAATACAACAGCATTCTCATTATAAACAAAGAAATACCCACTTTTCCCATATCGAGCACCCGCAATTGCATCAATAAGGATTTTTTGTAACTCAGCATCTGATACTTTACCATTAAATTCACTATACAATTTATCTAAGATTTTAAAAAGAAAGTTTGTTTGTTGAACCAATCTCTCTTTTGCATTTTTCTTAATTACATCAATTGAAGACTGCTCATAATAGTTTTCAATTATATTCCTAGCGAATTTTGTGTAACTTTCTAAACTTTCCTTCTCTACCGCATAAGCATTTTGTTTGTATTGAGCTATGTTCTCTTTAGTTAGACTATTTAAAGAGTAAATAGACTTAATAGCTATCATTGTTGCTACAAGTATAATTGTAACAATAAAGATAAACAAAAGCTTACTTTTGATTGTCATATTTTTCATGTCTCGTTCCTTCTTCCTACATTTCAATGATTATTATAACATTGTAAAATAAAAAACAGTACCATTCTATAATTTTCTTAGTATATTTTTAGGATTTTTTTAGGATTTTTTTAGGATTTTTTATTAATTTACTTTTATAATGTTATTTAAGTTATTTTTGGTATAATGCTGAACATTTTGGGGATGATTTGGCTTCGATTAGAGCATTGAGGCTTGATTGCATGTCGGCCTGAGCATGCCGTTACGCGGCTCATTTTTTTTAGACGCAAACAATACTAATTACGCTCCAGCTTACGCAAAAGCTGCGTAAGTTTTAAAAACTTATAGACTCCCTTCGGGTTGAGTCTTTGGAGACTCGCACTACTGATTCTATCTAAGTAGATTTTCGCGGGTTCACCCTAGATAGATTACTTTAAAAGAGTTGATTTGGCTTTTAAAGGACATTTTAAAATCTTAGCTTTTTAGTTGCCTTGTGGTTTGAGTTGCTAATAAGTGAAATTTTTCAAGCCTGCTAAGCATGTAGACGTCAAGAGTAGATGTTTTAAGACTCCGGTTCAATCCCGGACATCTCCACCAATATTAATAATTATACTTTCTAATTTGTTCTAAAAAGCTCGACACAATCGAACTTTAACATTCTAAATCGTTCTATATTATTCTTATCATTTTTAATACTTTCTAAGATTTATTACGGTAATCTTTACGGTAATTAGAAAAGTTAAAAAATGGATACCGTAAAAATGCCAAAAATTGTTAAACCTCTTACAGATAAAGATATTAAAGCTGCTAAACCTAAAGAAAAACAATATAAATTAAGTGATGGACAAAGCTTATATTTGATTGTAAAACCTAATGGAACTAAATTCTTTAGATTTGATTTTAAATTTGAAAATAAAAGAAAATCTATGAGCTTTGGAGTTTACCCAGATATTACTCTTAGTGAAGCAAGAAAAATAAGAGACAATACAAAAGAGCTTTTAAAACAAAATATTAATCCTATATTAGAGAAAAATATATCTTTAGAAGATAGTACCAACACTTTTAAAAATATATCTGAAAAATGGCTTTCTAAAATGAAAAATGAATGGGTTGAGAAAACATACATTAAAGTTGAGAATGTTATTAGGAACCATGCTTATCCATACATAGGTAATAAGCTTATTGAAGATATTACAAGAACAGATATTTTAAATATTATAGATAGAATGAATACTAAAGGACTTCATGGTTCTGCTGAGAAGATGATGAGCAATTTCAATAGAATTTATAAATATGCAGTGACTTATAATTATGTAGAGCATAATATAATTGCGGATATTGACAAAAAAAATATAATCATTTCAACAAGTAATAACCATATGAGTGCAATTACTCAAGAAGATGAAATAAAAGAGTTACTTGAAGATATCAATAACTTTGAGAACTTATATAAAGCTAGTATTACAACAATAATAGCTTTAAAATTGGCTCCTTATGTAGCTTTAAGACCTTATAACTTAAGAGCCTTAGAATGGAATGAAATAAATTTTGAAAAAAAAGTTATAGATATACCAGGTGAAAAAATGAAAACTAAAAAAGATTTTATTTTACCTTTATCAAAACAAGCAATTGAAATATTAAAAATGATTGAGCCTTTTTCAGCTCACAAAAGTAAGTATGTATTCCCCTCACCTGTTTCTAATCTAAAATGTTTAAGTGATGCAACACTAGGACATGCATTAAAAAAACTAGGATATCAAGATAGACATACTACTCATGGATTTAGAAGTACATTCTCAACAATAGCACATGAAAAAATGAAAGAACATGGATTTAATAGTGATATAATTGAAAGTTGTTTAGCTCATGAAGAAAAAAATAAAATCAAAGCTGCATATAATAGAGCTTCAAAAATGAAATATTTTGAAGAGAAAAAAGAATTAATGCAGTGGTGGGCTAATTGGTTGGATTATATAAAATGAATTTTGATATAATATCGAAAAGTTAAGTGACTGAATGGGAATAGATTTAAATAAAAGACAAGTAATATACAACAGTAATCATCAAAAAAGAGTAGATACAAGTATTCATGTAAAAAGTAACTGGAAAAGAAAAAATACTGTACTTACAGCAGCATTATTAAAAAGAAGAAGAACAAAAGATAATTTAGATGGTAATCCATTAATATATGCTTTAAAAAATATAAATGGATATACAATTGATAAAAAAAATCTTTCTCCTATAATAAAGAGTGCTTTAAAAAATTTAAATACTGCTCTTAATCAAAAAGAATATGATTTAATAGTTTGTATACCATCAAGTGGCTTTATAGTCAAAAAACTTGGTCAAAGTGTAAAAAAAAGAATTCCCCAAACTAAAATTTCAAATTATGTTCTTCAAAAATGTACAAATAAAGATATTATACAATCAATAAATTTATCTTTGATAAGCAATAAAAAACATCTACATGAAGTAAAAGAAGTTTTAAAGAAATTACAAATAGCACCTGGGAATAAATTTGTCTTAAAAGAAATAAAAGGAAATATCAGAGCTTACTTTAATCCAATTAAAATAAATAATCCTTACTTGATTAAAAAGTCTCAAACTATACTACTCTTAGATGATGCACTCTCTTCTGGAACAACTTTATTTTATGCTCAAAAACTTATAAAAGATATTAATCCAAATGCAAATATTGAAGCAATATGTTTTTTAAGTTCATTACATTAAACAATATTTAATATTAAATACCTTATACTTATAAAATAAAGACTATATTTATGCCCTATGGTCTATAAATATTAAGCTAATTGTTAATTATAATTTAATTACAGTGAAGAAATTAGTTGGGTCCGAGCAAACACCGTCGAACGAGGTTAGAATCTGTAAGAGACAAGTATCGTTCTGCTATGTAGCGGGTAGCATTAAAGCTAAGTATTGTTTAAATACTTAGCTTTTTTTATATAGAATCTAAATTCCATCCATAAATATTTTGAATAATATACTTCATAAATAATTCATTTTCATCATATAAAGTCTTAACTTTTATGAAATCCTCTTTTGTTTTTGCAAAAAACTTATGATCATCTCTATTTGTATTATCATTTATTAATGTACTACATATTCTCATTTCTTTATCAGTTTTATAAAAAATAAAATCTTGAAGCTCATCTATAGTAAATACATGATCTTTTTCCATAATATCACCATCAGTCCAATTAAAATACTTTATTATAAATTTATCTTCATGAATATCTTCAATATAACCTTGTAAAAGTGAACCATTTTGAACATTTAATTGATGAAAAAATTTATTTTTTTCTATGAAGTTTTTTGTAATCTCTGGATGTTTGTATTGAGGTGTTTTTATAGAATCATTATCCCACCATACAATATAGCTATCATGAAAATCATCATATACAACTTTTGTTTCTATGCTAAGTATAATTTTTGACAAAAATAAATCTTTTTTAATTTTTTCAATAAAATTTTCTACAGTTTCATCTTCATCTAAAAATCTTTCTTTAAATCTTTTTGAACTTATTTCAAAATAGTACTTAGAATTTTTTAAATCTAAAGTTGCTTTCATTAAATGATATATGTGAAGAGAAAATTTATCAAAAAATTTACGAACTGCATAATTACTTAATTTATTAAAATATCTTGAAGAAATATTTTTTATATTTTTATATCCATTTCTTTCTAAATAATCACTTGAAATAATTTGTAATTCATTTTCATCAACTCTTGTATAATCAAATTTACCTTCTCTTAACAAATCTGTAAAATTTCCTTTAAAACTTTTGTAATTAGTTTCAATATTTAAACTACATATTCCTTCATGCCAAAGCTCTTTAATATCAAACCCTCTTATATCAAGTGCAATTATCATTGCTGCATTCGATATATATGAATAATCGTCATATATATTAAAATGATTTAAGTATTTCTCTGCATGATGCTTTAAACCATAACTGCTAGATCCTTTAGTATTAATAGTTTTTCTTTTTTCTAATACATGATCTATAAAATATAAAGCTCTTTTAATTTCTTCTTTCGGAGTATGGTTTTTTGATACATCTGCAACAGTTCTAAAACCATCTTTTGACTTATATAGCCCTTGAGCATTTACAATTCCACCATTTCTTAATTTATAAGTATTAATTTTAGTAGGTAGCTTATTAAATAAATGGTCTTTTTCTACTAAGTGAGGTTTTATAGCATTGTAATCTTTATAGCCATATTTTATTGCAAGATTATTTTGTGCGTGTCCAAGAGATTTAATCTTTTGCGTTTCTTTAAGTTTTTTTGCTTGAAGTTTAAATTCTTCCATACTAGGAAGTATTTTGTTAATTTTTAAAGTCATTTTTGTACCTTATATTAATTATTATTGACTTACTATTTAACTACTTGTTCTCTTTAGTAGTATAAGTCATATAATAACCATAAAGGCGACAAATACTCTAATTAATTGAAGTTTCTACAGTTTTACCAAACCTTAAAATAAGGGGAGAACGGCAGGAGTTCTGTTTTCCATTTGAATATGATACTATAATATAAAGTATTTGTAAATAGAAACAGAATGTTACTCTATCAATAAATTAATTTTCTTTTATGATATTTTTAATTAATTCCATAAAATCATTTCTTGTTAAAATATTATCTTCTTTTGCTCTAATTCTTAAAAGCTTTAATCCAGCAACAGAGAATATGTTATCTTTCTTTTTATCTTTTAATTGTTGTTGCTCATTATCATGATAAAAACTATCTAATTCAAAAAAATATTTTGGTATATAATTATTATCTATTTGTTCAAAAACAACACAATCTACAACAGCATTAAAGAAAAATACTTTTTCTTCTTTTGATAAATTATCTTTTATTTTATCAAAATCAATTAAACAACTTAATGCAACATTTGGGTAAGTGAAGTAATGAGGAAATACATCAACAAATGCTCTAAAGAATTCAACTTCTTGGTTACTTTTAAATAAATTAATTGAATAACTTGTTTTACTTTTTTCTTTATTTGATTTTACACTTATTCGTTCTTCGTTATTATGATTTATAATTAAAGATTGTTCCTCTTCATGTTTACTAATAATTGTTTTTGAAACTTCTAAATAATCCCATTGTTTAGCTATCATTATTGCTTTTTTTAAATCAGATGCTTCATTTAATATTTGTAAATAAATTTCAATAAACTTATCAAAATCTTTCTTTTTAAAAGAATATACTTTTTGCTTATACAATTGAATAAATTGACCATATAATTGGCGTAATTCAACTAATGCATCTAATTTATTATTTAAACTTTCTATATATTTAAGATACTCTGATAAAAAATAATCTTCATAAATTCTTTTTATTTGTTCATCTGCTAATATAATTTTTCTTTGTTTTTTTTCATAATCAAGCAATTTATTCCAGTTTTTAGATGCTAATAAATTATAAATTTCTTCTCTAATTTCATTCAAAAGAAACTCCTGTAATTAACTATTAATAATTTCATCAAGCATTTCAAAAAGTCTTTTAGTAAAATCATTGATCTTAAACTTTTTATTAGAAATTGATCGTTCATGCTTTACAATTGGATTTCCACCAATCATGACACTATTACTATTTTTAACTCTATATTCAAAAAAACCCAATTGATTACATTTATTAAAAGTACAATAATCTTCAAATGTGTTTACTTCAAAAATTTTACTTCCCTCAGATGAAAAATTAACTTTACTAAGTTCCTTATGTATTTTTATTAAATCTAAATCATTTAACATATGGATATTTGATAATAAAGTCATTTCATAGTAATCAAGCTTTTTATTTTTCACTAATTCAACAGATAAACGAGCTAAAAGTTTTGCATGTAAATCATTTACTGTTGTTCTTGATTTTTCTATAAAATCATAAAGATAATTTAAATTTTGTGTATTTGATGATAAATCATCATAAAAAGACTTTTTTTGTTCATCTTTTAATTTACTATGTTCATGAGTAAAATATTCTAGTCGTTGAGAAAATCTTGATAGCATATATGCATCCATGCCATTTTTAAGAGCTTCTACATTACTTACTTGATAAAAAAATTTACAAGCAAACACTCCTACTGAATATCCAACTTTAGCAGCATCTTCGGCTGCATCTATAATGTCATATTTAGTTTCACTCATATTGTAAACCTTTTATATTATTAAATTTGATTATACAATAATGAAATTAAACTTTATTTCATTCTACTACAAATCATAATCTTCATTTTGCTTTTTACTTTCAGATTTAATCAACTCTCTTAAATCTTTAGCAGCATCCTTATCATTAATATTTAATGATTGTTTTTCATTTTCTTTAGCCACTTGTCTTTTTACTTCATTTATAAATTGTTCAGTACCTCTAATATGAAGATTATTTAAGTCCCATCCTTTTGCTTTGGCCACCTCTAACATTAATTTGACATTTTCAACTAAATTCTGATTGTTTTTATTTGATTTAATTTGATTACCTTGATCAGTAACATGGATATTTTTTCTTTTATTGATGATTTCAATATACCCTTGTTCAATCTTTTTAATATAGTAGTTTTCTAAATTAATATCAGGAACAATCTTATAAATCTGATAGAATACTTTATCTTGATAAGTTTTCTTTTTTAATGGTACATAAAAATTTATTTTAGGCTCATAACTATAAAAATTTATTCTATCTTTAAATACATCTCTATTGCTATTATATTTATAAGCTTTCGTAAAATCTTGATAGGTTAAATTAAGTTTGTTAAAATATATAGTATATTTTTCATTGTCTTTTTCAAAAGTAAAACCTACTCTTGATCTTTTACCATTTATAGTTCTTGCTTTAAATTTAACATTTTCATAACCTAACTCACTCATTAGTTCTAAAAAGTTTTTATCATTCTTACATAATTTTAGAACTTCATTAACATCAGTTGAAACATGATAGTTTAAACTTAATTTATATTTATCTTTTTTATCAACCTTTTTTTCAATTTCAACTTTTGTATCATTAAAATCAAAATCTAGTTTTTTAAATATATTTCCTCTTTTTTCAAGCTCTCTTATAATAGGATTATTAAATCGATAGTTATATTCAATATATGCTCTAATTAATTTATTAGATCTATCTTTTATTAGTGGTTTTATTAACTCCTCATCTCCAGTATTTATGATATCTAAGTATTTAATTTGTTCCTGGTTTAAATACAGTGGAAAATGTTCAGTTCTTAAATTTTTACCTTCATAGTGAAAATCAAGATTTTGTCTTATAAGTCTTTGTTGAAAATCTGTCATACCTTTTATGTAATATTGAATATTTTCAGTTTTTTTATATTGAGAAATAAAATCTTCAATATATTTATTAACTGTTCCATTTACAATTGAAGCTTTAAAATAATTATCATCAACTCTTTTTGTAAACCAAGTAAATTTAGTAGCCTTTTGTTTTAAAATTTTATCTTTTTCAGTATTTACATTTTCATCAAAATTAAATACTAGGTTATGCTTAGCTGCAACTTCACTAATCATTCTTCTTAAATTTAAATATCCTATTCCAAGTTTTGTACTTTTCCCATATTTATTTTTCAATTTTGCAGATGATAATAAATGAAAATGAGGTTCTACTTCATAGTTTTTTGAATTGATTGAATCACTATCTGTATTGTGATAAGCAGTTAATACTTGTGATAAATCTAAACTCATTTTTCTTTTAGGTCTATTTTTACCTTGCGATTCTTCAAAGTGATATTCATAATTAATTAAATCTTTAAAAAATAATTTCATGACCTTATCTATATCTTTTTGATCTTTACAATTGTGATTTATGATTAGTTGGCTTTTATCAATTGAAAAAGTAAAATGTACATTTTTATCATCTGATAAATTAAATGTATCAGGTAAGTTATTACTTACAATAGCTGCATGATCTAAAATATGGCTCTCAAGATTCCAACTCACGAAATTCTCCTAAAAGTGTGCGAAGCTCACTAAAATATAAAGTATTTTATCAATTTTAAGCCCTCAAAGTCAAGTGAGGGCAATGGCTCATTTATATTTTATTTTAATATAATATATTTATAGATACTAAACCAATAATAATACAATAATATTTTGTCTATTTAACATTAATATAAATAATAATACGATACTATTTGATAATAAAACAATATATAATAAATACTAACCATAAAAAGGATATTTATGGATTCAATAAAATTAGCAGAAAAATACAACAAAAAAGCACCTGCAAATAAAAAAAAATCTAAGCTAGATAAACATAATGAAGCAATTAAATATTTATTGGATAACAATCATAGTTTACTTTCTGTTCAGAATTTTTTAGAAAGTGAATGTAAATGTAAAGTTGCCTATTCTACATTAAGAGATTATTGCAATAGAAGATTTAACAATAAAAGTGAAACTGAACAAGCTGCTAAAAAATATGAAGAGATTAAATCACATTGTGCTAATTTAAGAAAAAATTTTTTTTCAGAAGAAGAAAAAACTAATATAAAATCAATTGTTGAAACAATAGATTATTTTGTTAAAAAATCTTTTAACAGTAATACTAAAAATACTCCAGATAATTTAGTAAATGTATCAAATGAAACTGCTAGTGATGATGCAATTTCAGATTATGC
The DNA here is from genome assembly GCF_004116725.1 of Arcobacter sp. CECT 8986. NCBI lineage: Bacteria > Pseudomonadati > Campylobacterota > Epsilonproteobacteria > Campylobacterales > Arcobacteraceae > Arcobacter > Arcobacter sp. CECT 8986. Next base: position 102,470 of record NZ_PDKG01000003.1, read on the forward strand.
AAAAGTTGCCAATATGAGAAAAGAAAACAAATTTGGATAAAATTATTTATAAATCAAAACTTAAATTTAGATAGTTTCGCACTATTTCGCACTAAGGATTAAAATGAGTGAAAAAGATTTAATCAACTATGCAAAAACCTTATTAAACAATACTCTTACACTTGATGAAAAAACTATAACTGAACTTGCATATAAAGAAATAAAATTTAAGAAAGTACTTTTAGAAGATGTCTTTCTTAGAAACAAAAATAAAGACAAGAAGGCATTTTTTATATTTGGTGGATATGGTTCAGGTAAAAAAGAGTTTGCAAGTGCATTAAATGAACTTTATCAAATTGATTTTATAGAGCATACAGAAATAAAAAAGTATTGCAAATACTATAATGGTATAAATTCACATTTATTTGAAAAAGCAAGTTTAGAAGGTGTTAATATTCTTATGAATACTGTTTTAAATAAAAGTTACTCTTTTATTTTAGATGATAAATTTTTTGAGTTTATAGATAGTGCTTTAGAAAAGAATTATGAGATTGAAATAAATTTTGTATATAGACCTTTAAATATCGTAATAAAAAGTACAGAAATCCTTGAAAATACTATTTATAGTGAGTTCATAAGCTCTATAAATGCTGTAAATAAAATAAAAGAAAAATACTCAAATGTAAGATTGAATTTTTATGATCTTCATAATGATTTAGTTTTTAAAGATATTAACAGTTTAGATAAAGTTATGCAAAATGATATTAAATTTGCAAAAGATTTTTTATTAAAAAATTGTGATTTGGCTTTTAGAAAGCTGCAAGAGGTAATAAATACAGATTATCCAATTAAAAAAATAAAGTTATCTGATACTATGAAAAAGAACTTAGATAAGTTAGGAATAAAATACAATGATTAAACATTTTGGAATTAAAATTATCATGAATGAAGAAAAAATTATAAATGATAATAAATATGATTTGGATTTAGTATATAAAGAGATAGATAGACTTGCAGAATTTGCAGGAATGAAAAAGATAGATAAATATAACTATATTTCTAAAAATGATTCACCCAGTGAATTAGGTTGTTTTGCATTTACTAATCTTGAAGAGCATAAGTGGTTTATAGAAAATATAAAAGAGTGGTTATGGTACACCCCCAAAGATGGCATCTTAGATATTATTGAATTTATAAAAAATAGGAGCTATAAATGAAAATAGATATATTAAGTGATTTACATATAGATTTTTATTTTAATCCTAAAGAAAAAATAGAAGATCAACAAATAAAAAAACTATATGATCCTATTATTAAAAAAGATAATAGAGAAATTGGTGATGTCCTTATTGTTGCAGGAGATATAGGACATTATAATCATCAAAATATAAAAGTATTAAAATACTTTAAAGAACACTATTATAAGCATATAATCTGTATTCTTGGAAATCATGATTATTATTTAGTTGGTAAAGATTCAAAGCTTCAATTTAAAGATTCATTTGCAAGAGCTGAAGAAATGAGATTAAGAATTAATAGAGAAGAAAATCTATATTGTCTTGATGGAAATATAATAGAAATAGAGGGAATTAAATTTGGGGGTTGTGATTCTTGGTATAACGATGGTTATTTAAAAAGAAGATTTCCAAATGGAGATTTTCCAGTTAAATCAACTAATCAAATGTGGCATAACTGTATGAATGATTCTAACTTTTTATTTGGTATAGAAAATTATAATGATATATTTGAAATTGAGAAACCTAAAATTGAAGCAGTTTATCAAAATTGTGATGTAATGATAACTCATATAAATCCATCATGTAAAGATGAAAATATGAGTGAAAGATATCAAAATAATCAAACAAATACATTCTTTACTTTTGAGGGAGAAAAATATTTAAAAAATGGTTCTATGAAATATTGGATATTTGGACATACTCATGAAGAGCTTGAGTATAAAGAACATAATGTTAAATGTATTTGTAATCCATTTGGATACCCTAGTGAAAGTGGATTTGGTGTATGGGTTAATATTAGACAAATAGAGGTTTAAATAGTACCAGGTAAAAAAATTACCTAGGATGTTGTTGTTTTTTTATTTCAAAATGCAATCTTTTTTATAAAAAAGAAAGATTGATGTTATAATTTATAAAAATTATAAAGGCTATGATATGGAAGAGTTAGAACCAAACTATGAAATTCAAGTATTCAAAAAAGGTGAACACTATTGTATAGATAGTCATTATACTTATAGTGATAATGAAACTACTGCATTAAGTGAAGTAATTGAACATTTTAAAGATATTTTTCCAGTTGATTCTTATGATTTTGTAGTAGAATATTGTGGAGAACTTCAAAGCGATAGAGCTTATGAAATGTCTCTTGATTCAAACTTTTAAAAGGACCTTTTTATGATTAAAAATTTAGATTTACTAAAAGATATGCCTTGTGATATTAATGCAGATCTTAAATCAGCAAATGAAAAACTTCTTGAGCTTGAAAACTCTAACCTACCAAAACATAAAAAAGAACTTCAAATGAAAGTTTTAAGAGATATTATTAGAAATATAAAAGAGATTTCGTAAAATCTCTTTTATTGATTATTTGGTTTTTAATTTCATAACTGTTTGTTGATTTTTAGAGATATAATCTTCTATGAATTTTCTAATCTCTTTTGATGCATCGCTATTATTTACTTTACAAATTTCTTTAAAAAGTTTATAGTGTTCTTCATCTAAAGTTAAACTTGTTTTTTTCAAAGTTCTTTTAAACATTAAGAAACTCTCTTTTTTTATTTTCATACTCTTCTGGAGTAATTGCACCTTTCTCTTTCAGATCATACCAATAATTCAAATCATGCTTTTTATCAAAATTATTTGAAGTACTATAATATTTTTCATATATTTCTTTAGCCACATTATCATAAATAGATACATTATTCTTCTTTCTATAATTTCTAACTCGCCATTCATACCACAATCCAGGAATAAAAAGAGCTAAAAATAAAATTAAATTGTCAAGCTCATAATTTCCAGTAATGACTAAACCTAATTTTTGAGTATTAAAAAATCTTATCACTCCTACAAATATCGCTAAAAATATGAACAATTGAATATATTTACCAATTCTCACCGAAATATGATCTACAAAAACGCCATGTTTTTTTTCTACATCTTTTAAAGTCATGAAAACTCCTTTTTTATACCTTAATTATACCGTTTTTAGTGGTATAAATCAAGGTTTTTTTATAACTATTATTTGAATTTTTATATTTTTAAATACGATTACCCCAAGCTGAACTCTCATTTTTCATTGATTCAATAGAATCATCTAAAGCTCTACTTCCTTGTACTTCTATAACTTCAAATAAAGTATTGTGAAGTGATATTATCAATTTATAAATTATTACAATACTAAAAACAGCAACTGCTATCTCTATAAAACCATCAAAAAAATAGATTCTCATTTTATCAATCCAACCAAAAATGAAATTATTTTGTTGTAAACTATTATTTTCCAACATTCCAATAATAATCTTCTTCCCAAAAACATCACCAATAGTATGAATTAAAGAACTTGCAGTAATTGCTAACCAAACTGATAAAACAAATATAGGAAGCTCTAGCATTGTTGCAAAGATTTTCATTGTAAATCTTGAAATAGCTTGAATATTCTCTCTTGCAAACATAATAGGCATCATAAATAAACTTGCAAAATGAAAACTAAATATTTTAATCATGATGACTACGAATCTTAATAATCCAATAATAACAACTCCCAGAATAGGAGTTATTTCAAGCATAGTTTCAGCAACTTGATAAGCAAGTGCCAAACCAACTAAGCCCTTTGCAGCTTCTGCTACAATGATTCCTGCAGCTGCACCAATTAAACCAGTAAACCAAGAACCTATTCCTCCACCTGCAATACTTCCTGAAGTCGTGCCAAAAGCCATACCAATTTTTTTTGCGTTATCAACTCCAATGTTATATATAGTTCCTGCTCCTGGAACAAACATGTAAGGTATTGAACTCATTATCATGTGAGTACCCCATGAATCTTCTTTAACATCTTCATTTAACTTTTCTAATACTTCATTTCTGTTAGTTTTATATAGTCCACCTATATATTCTGTTTGCATTTTAGTAACTGGAAGTCCTAAAACTGAAAGATACCCCCAGTCTCTATAGAGTTCATATTGGAATTTAATTAAACCTTCTAGCATTGGGATTTTATTCCCTGCGTTAGCTCCTTGATTATTTAAATCATAAAACATTTCTTCATGGTCTTTTTCTTTTTGCGTAAAGTTTAAGTGATTATAATAGTTTTTTCCACACGAACTTAATGAATAAACGGGATAGTAGTTGTCAAGTGGATTATTAGCATTAACTTTATTTAGAACACTTGTATTATAAGAACTGCTACTTCTAACTTCTCCATCTTTTACTGAATAGTAAAGTGATGATGTGCTTCCACCTATTCTTGAATTAACAAATGCCCATTTCTCACTTATAGGAAATGGTTGATTAGGATCTTTTGAATATTGATACTTTCCGTTACCATCTTTCAAACCTGGAATATTAAAAATATTCTCATTACAAATATCTTGAATGTTATCTGTAAAATCAGTTAATTTCTTAGCTTGTTCAAATCCTGCTGAAGTTTGAATAATTTGGTCTTTTGTACCGACACCTGCTTTATCAATAATTGATTTTATTTCATTATCTAAAATTACCTTAGTTGCTTTATCCGCCCAAGAGCTAAACAAATTATATCCGTCTTTTTCAAATTCTTGATATTTTGATTTCATTAAATCATACTCTTGTACAACTTCCCCATATTGATTAGTGATCTGTTCTTTAAAGCTTGTAGGGAAAAAAAGTAAAACACCAAGTATCAAACCAGCTGTATAAGGAGAAAATTTTTCATGATTTTGTTTATCTTCTGCTTTTGATGATACATGAGATAAGAACTTGCTCCCTAATCCCCAAACACCAAAGAAACCAACTAGCAAAATTAAATAAGCCATTGATATATCAGATAACCCAGTATAGACACTAAAAAGATTTTCTGCGTCAGTAAGAATATACTCTCTGTTATCAATAAAATCATTAGAATTTTCATCATAATAACTTGAAGCAAAGTTATCTTTTAATTGAAGCTTATTGGTTGCTGCTGTTGCTTCATAATCAATAATATCTGTATCTGTTAAAATAGCAGCTGTTAATAGTTGTGGTATTGTTAAATACTCTTTATTAGCTGCGTATCGAGTTGAATTATAAATTGTTTCGATACTATCTTGCAAAGGTTTAAACTGTTGTTCTACAACACTTATTAACCCCTCATTCTCTTCTTCTGCTTTTTTCAAATCAAGTTTAAAATGCTTTTGTAAATTTGGATAGTGTGTATCAAATAACCCAACTGGATTATATAAATCGCCTTTTTTAGCAACCATACAAGTTACTAATCCTGCTTTTGCGTCAATATCGTAAATTGTAGCAGTCCATTCATCGCCGATAAATGAACAATTAATACTATTCATAATATTTTGTTTGGTGATATTCTCTGGAATCTCTCTAGTTAATTCAGCTTCATTAGTAATAATACCTCTTTTTACAAGAGCTTCATTTGTAAACTTAGATAAGTTATCTTGTTTGTACTTTTCCATATTACCATTTTTTAAATCTTCAATTGCAACTTTTGGATTAATTTCAGTAAATGCAAATAGACTATTTGCAAATAGAAATGTTGCTAATAATATTTTAAAGACCTGCATATCTTCTCCTTTTATTTTTTCTTACAAAATAATCCAGGATTAACATAAGAGCTATGAAAATAATTGAATAAGAAATCATGAAAATATTAAAATCATATAGGAATCTTATGTAAGCTTCTTTTGATGGTTGATTATTGTAATAATCCATAAAAGCCGATATTAAAATATCTTCCAAAAACAGATATAAGAAACAATATAGAGCTAAATATATAAGAGTTCTAAAGAACCCGTGCATATTTCTAAGTCTCCATTTCTCTAATCTATTTAGCTTAATAAAATCTTGTTTTGATTTATATTCTTCAAGATATTTTTCAACATTGAAATTAGAAGAATAAAGAGCTTCATAAGCAGCAACACCAACAATAAAAACAATTGATAACCATTTAACAAATAGGCCACAAAATAATAATAAACTTTGTGCGAAGACTGGAATTGAATCGTATGATCTAATATCTATTATTTGCCCTGCTTTCTCAATAACAAAAACAAAAGATAAAACCAATAACATATAAAACCCATATCTAACCCATTTACTAACACTTCTAAGCATATAATATATGAAGCATGACTTATCGAATGTTGTTAGCCATGTAATAGCTAATCTCTCTGTAAAATTCATAATTTCCCCCAAGAATAAGTTTTTTGTTTTTCTTTGATATTTTCTAATAATACATAAGCTTCACTCTTTACAGCTTCATATCTTGTTTTATTCTTTTCCAGGTACTCAATCCAATAGTTAATATTTCTATCAATATTTTTATCTCTAAAATCAATAGGCTTATCAATTTCTAAAATTGGTAGATTAGGATACATTGCAAGAGTTCTCTCATATCTCTTTTGAGATTCTTTTGTTGCTGCTATTTGTTCAACTTTTTGTTGCTTCAATCTCTCAAGAACTTCTAAACCATTTTCATAATTAAGTACAAACTCAATCTTTTTAATGTTCTCTCCTGGTGTTGCTTCAAAACTTTGAAAAACTCTCAAGCTAGATAAATCTTTAAAATTATCAAAACCCATAAAACCAAGTACAAAAACTAAAGCTACAATAGGCAACCACATATTTATATTTTTAATTGTTTTTGTTTTCATTTCGAACTCCTAGTTTTAGTTTACGAATCTGTAAATATAATAAGGGTAGTTTTTCAATTAGTGCGTTAATTTTTTCTAACTCTTCTTCTTTTTCAAATGTATCTTTAATTTGCGTAAAAAGTGTTAGTAGTTTTTCTGCGTTTACTCCAACTGCGTATGGTGTGTTTTTATTAGCAAGAATATTTGCAACCTTTTTTATATTAGAATTTAAAGTTTCTAATTCCTCATTTATAGCTTGTTTTACAAGCTTAGAATTATTAATACTCATAACCATTTTAAACTCCTTATTTAAAAAAATAAAAAAATAAAGATGCTATTGCACCACCACCTGTAAAACAAAATAAAGATACAGCTATTATATATTTACTATTGATACTATCTTCATATTTTTCAGCAGTATCAATAAATTGTGAGAGTGTTTTAGTTGCTTTCTCAGCATTAGTATTAGCAGTTTTAATTGATTGTAAATCAATTTCTGCAAATTCACTTTTAATTGATTTATTGACATCATCAATTTCAGCTTTTAAACTTTCAGCTAATTCTGTCCTAAATTTATTGATTTCATCTAGCACTTTGTTGTAGATTTCATCGGTTCGCAAATCAAGTGAATTTTCAAAAATTTTTATTTTTTCTTCAATTTTTTCATTAAAATCTTTAATTACTTCATTAGTTATTTTAAAATCTGATTTAATTTCTTCAAGCTCTTTAAATCTTTCCTGGTGTGCTTCATCAATTTTAGTTTCATTTTCTTCAACTTTTTCTTGTTGAGTTTCTAATTTTTTTGTAACACGTTCGGCTTTATCCAGATATAATTGAAGTAACTTAATTTTATTATTTAATATTTGTTGTGCTCCATTTAATTGACTTATCAAACCCTCTTTTACTTTTCCATCTGGCATATTTTGATCAATTAAACTACTTAAAATTTGAGTATTGACAACTGTCATCTCTTTAATTAATTTTTTAATATCAGTTGTATCAACAACCGATATTTTATTTTCATCAGCACTCATCTTTTCACCTCAAAATTAATCTTTTTGAAGAAATCTATAAAATCATAAGAAATATCATAGATTCTCATTGCTTCATCAATTGCATTTTCATTTTCACTATTAAGTGCTTCTAACCTATATTGAATCCAATTATTAACGATATATTCAGCATTGATGTAGAAATCTAGTGTTGATTGTTTAGTTTCATTAATGCTATTGCCTAATAGAGAGTGAATATCGTCATAAACTATCCATTCATCTTTAACATATTTTTCAATTTCTGCAAACCTACTTTTAATCTTGAATTTTGGGTTTCCAAAAAAAGCTTGAAATTCCTCATTTACATTATTAACCACCTTGTTATAGACTAATGTAGATTTGCAACCAAATAGGGAGTGAATTAGTTCTAGCGTTGATTTAGTGGATTGATAAATAGCTGTGTCACGATTAGTAGGCACTATAAAGTTAAGATTGAATATCTCATCAAGTCTCATTTTACTTATGTGTTGTAATAATTGTTTAGTTTTATCTCCTCCACCACCTATGTCTAATATCTCTACTGTATTTGAATTTGCAAAAGTACGTTGAATTTGCACAATTGCATCCTTATATTCAGACACATCATATTTTTTATAGCTTATTTTTTCACTACTCCAAGTGTTATGAGCAGCATTGTCATCAATTTCAACGATATTGAACTGTAAGTTCCCTTTTAATTTTTCATCAGCTGTTTTTCTATATATAATTACAGGCATGATATTTTGTGCTGCTGTAGTCTTCCCAACTCCGCCTTTTTCAGCGGTCGATATGTATAATTCTTTTTTTTGTAATTCTTTCATTTTTATTCCTTTTATTTTAAACTCTGAAACCAAGATTTCTTTACTAAGGCCACAAAGCAGAGTTTAAACCGTACGCAGTAGGTTTAAAAAGCTTTGGGGTAACAAGCGAGAGCGCGTTAGGCTAACCAGTTACTCTTGGCTTATTAATATAAGAACGCGGCTTCTTTTTCTTTTCTTCTTGAACTTCATACATCATTTGAAAATAATCTAAATTTGATGGCTCTGTAACTATGTTATTATATGTACTGCTTTTCAGGTCGTCCTGAAATGGTACCCCGTTAGATACGGGATGCCCTTTTGGTACCTCGTCAACTTTATATATTTTTTCAAATTGGTTCAAAATTTCATTTTTATAATTTTGATCTATAAATTCACTATCAAAGATCCAGATTGTTTTAAATTTACTATTTTCATCTAGAATTTGAAATCTAAATAAATAATTATGTAAAACAAGCTCTTTACAAGCTGCTTTAATTGCTTTTTCTCCATCTGTACTCTTATCTGTTAATGTCTTTAAACAAATCTCAAAATTATCACTATAACACTCAAGTATTGCTCCTAATCCTTTTGCTTTAAGTGATATAATAGGATTAAATAATAATCTCTTATGCACCTGTGCGTAATCTTTTTCTTTTTTGCGTAATTTTATTTGCATGATTTCATTTTTAATTTTTTGATTGAATAATCGATAAGCAGTTATAATGTAGTTATTTGATATAATTGTATCGATTAAAAACCTTTTACTCGGGGATTAATTAACTCTCTCTTATGTCTCGGCAAAGTCATTTAAAGAGGGAGTTTATTAACTTACTTTTTCTAATTCTTTTTGTTTTAATAATTTTTGGTGTACATAATCTTCTCCTTTTTCAATATATTCTTGAATTTCACTCCATCTCCAAAATGCTGAACCACCAAATTTATAAACCGATGGAAATTTCAATTCTTTCATTTTGCTATAAATTGAAGCTGTTGATATAGGAACAAATTCTTTTACATCTTTAAGTCTTAATAATTTTTCTTCTTTCATAATTTCACCTTTTAATTTTTCTATTATATTCTTATATTTTACATATAATATAAAATATATATTATAATTCTATATTGTATAAACTTAGAATTTTATTAATTTTGCTATATTTAATGTAATTTTTTATATACTTTTCTACAATATATAATTATAAGGCTTTATATGATTAATAAAATTGATAACATTTCAAAACTTTTTGATTTTGCAAATTCAACAGTTTATAAATGGAAAAAAGAAAAACGCCTAATTCTTAATCTAATTGATAAGTATTTCACTGATGAAGATATTGAGGAATTTTTAAAAACTGGTAAAATTAGTAAACTTGAGGAAATAAGTGATTTAGAAGCTCTAAATAATGAAGCAGTAAATATATATTCTCATTTTGTCTTAAACTTAGACCGTAATAGTTTAATACTATTTTTAACTGTTATTCATCTTTCAGAGAATAAAAATCAAAATATAAATTCAAATTTTATAGAATTAATTTTTGATGCTGATGCAAAAAAAGAAGATAAAATCATATTAATTAATGAGTTCCAAAAAGTTAAAAACTCTACACTTTTTTTCTATTCAATTAAATATTTAGTAAAGAATAAATTTAAAAAATTTTTAGATGCAACAATAGACAGTAAATCTTTACCTTTCCAAGATAATATTGAGTTAAGAATATTGCACACTCAATTATATATAAAAATTTTCTTGAAAAAAGAATATATGGAATTAGAACAATTCAAAGAAGTAGAAAAAATGAAGAGTGAAAAAGAATATAAAAATAATTTGATTAAAAACTCTAAAACTTCACCAAATGAATTTTATAGCTCTGAAGATACATTAGAACTTATGTATTTAGCTTATTTAGAAGTTTTAGTCTTTGGAGAAAAACATATTGAAAGTAGTAACCCTATAGAAATCGATTTTTAATAATCTTGACAAGGTATCAGTTAAATTTCATTATGTGGAATCAAACTGATACTTAATTTTATTACGGTAATCTTTACGGTACTATTATTTTAAGTAATTTTTAAAAGCCTTAAAATAGGGATATTAGAATAACTTTAGGTGTAGGACATCTCCACCAATATTAAATTTCTAATAAATATATACTACTTTATAAAAATCAATCATCACTATATATAACTATTTTGTAAATATAATTTTATTATTTAAATAGATTTTTATTATTATGATATAAATATTATTATAATATAACAATAAATCACCAAATTAAAACAAGGAATAAAATTGAATAAAAAACTAATTATAAGTGGAGCAGCTGTATTAATTATTGCTGGAGGAATATTTACAAAAAATAGTATTGTAAAGAGTCAATTTGAAGAAGAAGTACAAAAAGAAGTATCTATGAACCCTTCAATAAATTCTATTGATGGAGATTATTTTTGTAGTGGTATATTTACTACAAAATGTGGTATAGATGATGTAAAAATATTAATGCAAGATAGAAGATTAAATAATATAAAATTAACAGCTAATACTATTGAAATTGATAATGTTACTGCTGCAAATAAATTCCAATCTATTCAATCACCTGAACCAACTGAAGTATTAAAAGGTTTAATGAAAATAAATGATAATTACACTTTCACAATTGAAGGTTTAAAACTAAGTGTAAATCAAGATGATGAAAAGTTTATAAAAGAACTAAAAGCAAAAGCTCAAAAAGAGTTTAGTAAAACTGATTATACATTTTTTGAAAAACTTGTAGACCTTTACGCAGAAGATGGTATCGATATGAATAGTTATGTTTCTGTAAATAATGAAGGTTTATTATCTTTAAAATCAAATTTAAAAGGTATTGGATTATCTTTAGATTTTGAAACAAATATAGATTTTGAAAAAGATGACATAGAAAATGCAAATAGATATACACTTATGAGATCTTTACTATCTACAAAAATAGATGATTTTTCTTTAAATGCAGAAGCTGTTGAGTATTCTGTTCCTGAACTTGCAGCCTTTGCTTTAAAATTACCTATTCAAAATAGTAGATACAAACAAAGAAGATTTGAAAGAAATTTACAAAAATTAGGGATTAATAGTAACTTTAGTGATTTTTCAGGCAAAGACATTGAGAAATTTTTCAATTCTGATAATGCAAAAAATATTAGTGATAAAATAACTACACAAATAGAAAATAATTTAAGTATGTTTATAAGAGATAAAAAAACAACAGAGTATATTCATAAATTATTAAATGATATAAGTGAAAAAATAACAGCACTTGGAAAAGATGATGATGATTCTGTAAAAATCAGATTATCAACAAATAACAAATCTATTCAAGAACTTTCAAATGAAATTCAAACTCAAGGAAAATTAGACTTAGAAGATAGTCTAAATATATCTATAAACTAAAAACTTTGTTGCTGTAAATAATTAATTTAATTTGCAGCAACATATTTCATTACAATTTGTAATTATTTTTCATTAAAACAACCTTTCTTGTTATAATATTTTTAATTTGAAAAATCAAAGAAGGAAATAATAGTGGATGGAAAAATAATGGTAACTTATAAAATTGTATGTAAAAATGACTTCAACCTAGAACTATCAATAGAAAAACTACTATCAAATGAAAAAATTGCAAGAGCAATAAAAAATGAGTTTGCAAAAGGTGTTAGAAATATAGAGTTATTTACAAAAGAAAATAGCAAAATATTTATTGAAACAAAAAAAGAGTTATATCAATTTGAAGTAAATAAAGATGACTTTGCTGATTTGATTTCACTAGCTGAAGAAGATGCAACGGCAAGAAAACTTGTGAAAAAAGATTGTTCATATATAGAACTTGTAGATATTCAAACAACAAATTAAAAATTTTCTACTCATTTTCTCAATTTATTTTATATAATTATATTATTACATTATGAGGGATGAGAATGGATGATTTCTATGATATATTAAAACAGCTTGTAAGAATACCAAGTGTTGTTGGAGCTGAACACTCTTTTTTTATGTTTTTGAAAAGAGAACTTGAAGATATTGGTATAAAAGTAGAATATTATGATGGACTACTTGTAGCAAAAGGAGAAAATCCAACAAGTGGATATATATCTGCTCATGCAGATAGGCATGGTCTTATTTGTACAGGTGAAGGTGAATTTCAATATGCAGCTTTTATCACTAAAAATAAAGCTGACTTAAAAGGTAACTCAAATTCTGAACAACTGCTACAAAACTTTGAGACAAGATTTATAAATCAAAAAGTTCAAGCTTATGAGCCATTTAGTGGAAACTACCTTGGTCTTGGTGTAATTAAAGATGCTTTTTTATGTAATAGAAGAAAAAATATTATCTTTAAAGTAGATGGATTAGACTATCTTTTTCCTGGAACTCCTATTGCTTTTATGGACAAACTAAAAATATATGATGATAAAATTTCTGCACAAATAGACAATGTATTAAGTGTAGCGATGATTATTTATCTATATCAGTTAGGTTATAAAGGTACTGCATTTTTTACAGCAGCAGAAGAAGCTGGAAAAAGTTGGAGATTTTTGCTTAAATACTTTAAAAGATTTGATATTAATACAAATGAACTTTTAGTTTTAGATACAAGTCCATATAAAAATGTAGAAGATATCAATAGACTTGATGTAGTTTTAAGAAATAGAGATGAAAATGCTTTTTTCCGTTCTCCTTTAAAAGCAAAAATAAAAAAGATAGTTTTAAAAAATAAAATAAAATATCATTATAAAGATGCTCACATAAAAAATATAATGAAACAACAAAATACAAAAGTATCACTTGGTGTTACAGAACTTGGAAGAATTATAAAAGAGAGTAAAAATACAATTCAAGGAACAACCCTACAAGTACCAACTATTGGCTATCATACAGTAGAAGAGACAACTACAATAAAATCTATAAAAGCAATGATTGAGATATTAAGTAGTCTATATTTAAAATAAATTGACACTATATTTTTATCATATATTCTTTATTTTTACTTAAAAAGTCACATTAAAATCCTTTTGTAAGTGTATAATTTTTACAAAGGGGTTGAAAATGAAAATAGTTTATTGCTTTGTTTTACTGTTTATCGCGAGTTCTTTCTATATAGTGCCAAAATATTTTCAGGTAAACTATATAACATCTAATTACTGTAATCAAGAGAAAAAAGGTATTTTTGAAGTGAAACAAAAGAGTCACTTTTTAATAGAAAAGTATAGACACGCAGTATGTAATAATATAAATTTATAAGTATTATTTCATCTCTTGCATTTTTTCATACACATTTATTCTATCCAATTGTGTACTAACTTCTAATTGTTCGTACCATTGATTATATTTAGATATTATTTCATCTACATTTTTAGTTTCACTTTGAATTGTAATATGAAATTTATTTAGCATATCAAGTAATGGTTTAGAAAATTTTTGAGTTTTTTTATATTTAATCTGTTGTAAGAAAGCTTTATTTTGCTCTATATTTGCTATAACTTCTTGTTTCGTAGTAAACATTATATCTCCCAATAAATATTATACATACTTAATAATAGCATTTTATATAAAATAATAGTTTAAATAGTTAAGTTAATTAAAAAAAGCAGTGAGAAAGTTTAAAAACTTTCCCACTCATCATCACTATCCTGTTTTGCAGTGAAGACTTTACTCTCTTGTTTTTCTTTTTTTACTTCTTTAAATTCTTGTTTTGGTGTAGAAGGTTTATAAGATTTCTCTTCTTTTTTTACTTCTCTTACTTTTACACTCTCTTTTCCCAAGAACTCTTTAGAGTTAGCATCAGATACAATCTCTTTTGCTATTCTATCTGTTTGTTCTGCTATCTCATGTGTTTGTGTTGCTATTGATGCATTTTGTTGTGTTTGTTGGTCTAAGTGTGTTACTGCATCATTGATTTGCGTGATTCCTGTCTCTTGCTCTTTACTTGCGTTTGCTATCTCTTGTATCATTTTATTTGAGCTTTCTATATTTTCCAATAGTTTATCATACCCTTGTATCATCTCACCACTTATATTTTTACCTTCATTTGCTTTTTGTGTTGCATTTTCTACAAGTTCTTTTATCTCTTTTGCTGCTTCTGCACTTCTTCCTGCAAGATTTCTTACTTCTTGTGCTACAACTGCAAATCCTTTTCCTGCTTCTCCTGCTGTTGCTGCTTCTACTGCTGCATTTAGTGATAAAATATTTGTTTGGAATGCTATTTGGTCAATCACGGTAATTGCTTCTTCAATAGAGTTTACTTGAGTATTTATTTCATCCATTGCAACTGTTGTTTTAGTTGCAAGTGTTTGTCCTGTTTTTGCTGATTGGATTAGGTAATCTGCGTTACTACTCATTTTTGCTATATTTTCAGAACTATTTATAATTGTACTAGTAATCTCTTCCAGTGCTGCTGCTGTCTCTTCTAGACTTGCTGCCGCTTCATTTGAGCTTCTATTTAAAATATCTACATTTGAAATAAGATTATCAGATGCTTTATCTAAAGTAACACCAATTGTCAATGAATTTTTTAAAAGTCCCGAAATCTCATCAGTTAAGAAGTTTACATTATTTATAAATTCAAGCATATACCCTTCAACATCTTTAGTTGGCACTTTATTTACAAATTTATAGTTACTAAACTCTTTTAGAAGTATTGAAACGCTATCCATATTTGACTTGAAGTTTAGAAGCATCATATTTAATGCATCTCTTAATTGTACAAGTTGTGGATTACTAGCTTCAGTTGTCAGTTGTACATCTAGATGTCCTTTTTTTATCTCTTCTACTACATCTAGTGCATCACTTACTGCTTTATTATCTTTTTTCAACCCTTCATTTATTTTTGAGATATTCTCATTTATTACTTTTGCCATTTGGGCAAATTCATCTTTGCCAATAGCATTTAAAGCTTTAACTTCATGAGTTTCTCTATTTATAAAAGCAAAGAATGATAATAATCCTTCTTTAAAGTCTTCAAGTTTTCTAACAATAGAAGAAGCTATTAAAGAAGAGAAACTAATAAATATAATTAAAGATAAAACGACAAGAATAATTAACGCAGTATTTAAAGAACTTTGTGCATTATCTTTAAATATTTTTGCATTTTCATTAATTTTTACTAATTCAGATTCAAGAACTGAACCAACATTTGCCATAGTTTTTATACTTTCATATACACTTTTTGACTCATCTTTTACACCATTTGCAAACTCACTTATTCTTTCATTTGCAAATAAATCAAATAAGGTTATGTACTTACTAGATAAATCAATTATTTTGTCAGCAAGTTTTATATCTTCTTTAATTTGAAGAGTATTTTTAAATGCTTTTACATTTTTATTTAAAGTTGAGAATTTTTCTCTAACTTCATCTGCAGTATTTTCATTAGGACTTCTTAAAAACTGATAAACTGCAATTCTTCCTTTTAATATATCTTGTACAAAAACACCCGTTGCAACTTCTTCTTTTACTGCATGATTTACTTTTGAATTATAGTAGTTATATAGTAAGCCTGCAATAATTATATTCAATATAAATAATACAGAAAAAGACATCAACTTCTTACCTGTGCTAAAATTATTTAACATAAGCCTCCCTAGTATAAAATTTTATGTAAATTTTATAGCAAAGAGACATAAAATATACTTATTATTTGTAATTTAGCCATTAATTTTGTATATTTTTTATAGTTGGAATGTATTTTTGTCACAAAAAGATTATAAAATGACTTTTTATCGTTATTTTTCTCGACACTCTTCTTTTATAGTTTTGAAAACATACTCATCTTCTATAAGTTGAACAAATACATTATTTGCTTCACAAACATACTCTTTTTTATTTTTATTCACTATATATACAAATTTATAATAATACTCATTTGAATATCTAGTTTCATTATTTGTTGACATAGTTGCTGTTAATTTTGAAATTTTATATCCAAACTCTTTTTTATATTTTTGAATAAAGGCTTTTTTTATTCCACCTTCTGATGTAGAACTAATATATATAGAAATAGAGATTAATACTACTAAAACAGCTGTTCCTATTAATATAGTTTTTAATGAGTACCTTCTTCTCAACTTTTGATATATGATTGCTAATAATATAATTATCACCAATACAAAAAAAATTATTTGCATAACGTTCCTTTTTTAAATTATTTCTTACCATTAACTCTTGATTAACTTTCTATTTTCTATTAGTTAATTACCATAGTTTATAATTTTAACATACATAAATAAAGAAGCGCGAAACTTTATTTATTGTTTTTCATTGTTCTTCCTAAAAAAGCAGATTTTATAATCTGCTTTTTTTTTGTCTACTATAATATTCAATAAAACAATTTTTTGTATAATTTCATAATTATAGTTATAAATGCTAAAGGATATATTATAAAAACTAAACTTTTAAAACTCATAATTTTTTCATCTTTAACTATCAATCTATTTGCAAACATGACCCTTTATAATGCAGCTTCAAGTACTGCAACAAGTCCTAGTGGTCAAGTACAACAAGCAAATAATGTTGTTAAAGATAGCGTATCAGATGACAGTAGTGATTCTATATCTACAAGCTCTACTCATGAAATTGATTATTATGATTTGGGAATTATTTTAAAACTTGTTCAAAGTAAAAATTTCAATAATCAAGATGCAAAACAAGTAGAAAGAGTAGAAGATGAAATCAAAAAAATCACAAAAAGTATAAATGATGAAGTTTTTTATCCATTTAATAACACACAATATCAAAATGAATTAAGATATCTAAACAGTAAAATAAATATTAATTCAAAATATGACAATAATCTAGCAGTATCAAGAGATATGCTAAAACTATCTATTTTAGAAAATAGAAAAAACTTTGCAGATACTATAAACTCTATAATTGATGGTAAAAACTCTTTTAAAGATAAAAAGTATTTTGTTACTTTATTAAAAGAGCAAATAAAAAGATTAAGAAAAATAGATATAAAACCATTTGAAAAAGAGTATAACCAAGTTATTAGTCAAAATGACCCGATAACAACTGCATTTAAAGACTCATTTATTACACTAAAAAGTCAGTTAAAAGCACACTCAATTATCTATAACTATTTAAAAACAAATATGAATGAATATAGACCAAGTAACTTTATACTTGATGATTTGAGTTTAAAATATGTAATCAAAAAAATAGACTCAAACAAATATATAAAACATATTTCTGAAACGCTAGATTACTATTTTCATATATCAATAGGTAAAATTGTTATTTTATTAATAATTTTATTTATCTTTATGATTATAAATAAAAAAATATTACCATTTTTGACAAAATTATTTAACAAAAAATTATCAAAAAAGATAAAAACATTAAATATTTCAATACTTGATATTATTCCTGATAGTTTTAGAATGACAATGTCATTAATCGTATATCTTTTTTCAATACAGGTTTCATTACTTTTATTAATAGAAGATGCAAATCTGATAAATAAACTTATTCCATGGTTTAATACTACATATTTAGCACTATTTAGTTTTATGTTTTATAGAATATTGACAAACTATATAAATGAATCATCAGATAAAATTTTCAACCAATATCCAAATATGAGAAAAGAGATGGTTGATTTTATTCTAAGAATTATAAAAATACTTATTCTAATATTTGTTATTTTATTTTTACTGGTACAACTAGGCTTTGATATAAAAGCAATTATTGCTTCACTAGGTATTGGGGGGATTGCTGTTGCACTTGCTGCAAAAGATACCTTATCTAACTTCTTTGGTTCTTTAAATATTATCACTGATAATTCATTTTCTCAAGGTGATTGGATAAAAGCTGGAAATGTAGAAGGAACAGTTGTAGATATTAGAATGAGAACTACAAGAATTAGAACTTTTGATAATGGTATGATTACTATTCCAAATGCAGAGTTAGCAAATCTTGCCATACTAAACTGGTCAAAAAGGGTTATAGGAAGAAGAATTAAAATGACTATAAATATCACATATGATAGTAAGATGAGTGATATTGAAAACCTTGTAGTTGATATTAGAGAGATGCTTCAAAACCATTCTGAAATAGCAACATCAAAACTACATATAGATAAAAAACCATATCTACTAAAAAAAGAGGATTTAATTGGTATAAAAAACAATTTACTAGTTTACATAGATGAGTATTCAAGTAGTTCTGTTGATATATTAGTTTATTGTTTTAGTAGAAGTCCTAACTGGGAAGATTGGTTAGATACAAAACAAGATGTAATTGTACAAATTTCAAGATTAGTAGAGAAAAATAATTGTAAATTTGCTTTCCCTACACAAACTATTTATATTGAAAAAGAGTAGGCATAAAGCCTACTTCTTATAAAAATACATAATTATTCTTATGTTGATGTGAATGATTATGTCCACCATTGTGATTGTGGTTATGATTATTTGAGTCATGGTTTTCTAAAATTTTATTTATTTTATCTTCACCAATTGCTTCAAATTTATTGTTTTTGATATTTTCTAAAACTTGAGGTAACTCTATTCTTTCATCACCTGCGTAATAAAACTCAAAATTTTTACTTTTTGCAAGATTATATGGATTTCTTCCAATATCTTTTACAATCAATTTTGTAACTTTATTTTCAAATAACCAGTTCATAACACTTCGTCCACAAGTGTTTTCATTTCTTTTTACTTCAAGATTTTCTCCATCATAAAAACCAAAATATTTAGCTTTACAAAAAGATGGTGCTAAAGCACTATTCTCTTTGTTTGTTTTTAAAGCAAAAGCATACATTTAAAACTCCTCATCAAATTTTTCTGCGTTTTTTAAACAAAATCTATATGAAATATAGATAACAATCGGCCATACCATTAACCAAATTAATGAATTAGTATAATCCATACTATCCTCCTAGTAATTATGCGCATCTTTAGCAGTTATCTCTTCTTTTGTTATTTTTACTTTATCCATTTGATACCAAGCATAAGTGATATAAGCTAAAACAAAAGGAACAAGTAAAGAGACATAACTCATAACTGTAAGTGTATATTGACTTCCAGAACTATTTTGTATTGTAAGTGAGCTTTGTAAATCAGTTATTGAAG
This sequence comes from Arcobacter sp. CECT 8986, assembly GCF_004116725.1. Taxonomy (NCBI): domain Bacteria; kingdom Pseudomonadati; phylum Campylobacterota; class Epsilonproteobacteria; order Campylobacterales; family Arcobacteraceae; genus Arcobacter; species Arcobacter sp. CECT 8986. Next base: position 122,221 of record NZ_PDKG01000003.1, read on the forward strand.
GGTAATAAGAAGTATTATTAAACCCAACATTGATAAATAAAGCCATAACTGTAAGTACAGTTCCTACTCCTGCAATTTTTATACAAGAAGTTTTTTTTCTTTCTACTGTATTAAATACAGAAATAATAACAAGTACAATTCCTAAAACAAAAATAACTCCAACAATAGGCATTTCAAGAAAGTTATTTATATATTTATATTTTTCTATAAATACATACCCTTTTTCATTATAAGAAAAACCACTTTTTGTAAATAGAAAATATAAAAAGTTTAGAAAAAATACTAAAAAGACAATCATATCAACTTTTATAGATTTAACACTTCTTTGTCTGATTGTATCGTTGTCAATATTATTAATAAAATACATTGCACCAAGTATTCGAACTAAAAAGACCAATGAAATACCAAGTAATACATTAAAAGGATTTGCCAAAGCCTCTAAACCTCTAAGACTATTTTCCCACATTGAAAAGTTATGCTCATCTACATAAAATTGAGAACCACTAAAAAATGTAGCAATTGCAACTCCTAATAAAAATACACCTAAACTTCCATTTATATATAAAAATAGTTCATAAACTTTTTGTCCAAGAAAATTATTTGGTTTTTTTCTATATTCATAACTAACAGCTTGAATAATAAAACAAAATAATATACTCATCCAAACCCAATATGCACCACCAAAACTAGTAGAATAAAATAGAGGAAAAGCAGCAAATAAAGCTCCTCCAAAAAGAACTAATGTAGTAAATCCCAACTCCCATTTTCTACCTAATGAGTTAACAAGCATAGTTTTTAAAACTTCATCATTTTTAGAAACTTTTCCTAATATCATTTGTCCACCTTGAACAAACATCATAAAAGCAAAAAGTCCACCAAGCAATGAAATAACAATCCACCAATACTGTTGAAGTTGTAAATAGTTTAAATTTTCAAACATTAGTGACCTCCATTTGGACCTATTTTTATCTGTTTTGTCATAATTTTTATCTCTGCAATTAATAGTGCAGTAAATAAAAATGCAAACAACCAAAATGTAATTTGTACATTTGTACTTGAAATATTAGTAGCAGCAACTCCAACAGGCATCAAATCTTGAATTGCCCAAGGTTGCCGTCCAACTTCTGCGACAATCCATCCAGCTTCTGCTGCTATATATCCAAGTGGTATTGAATATAAAGATGCATATAACCAAAATCTTTGTTTTAAAATATCTTTTTTCAATAACAAAAATAAAATTACAATAAATAATAGTATAAACCACATACCAAAACTAACCATTATATGAAAAGAGTAAAAAGTCAATCCAATAGGAGGCAAAATATCTTTTGCATTATCTAAATATCCATATCCAAAATAGTCTTTATAAGTTTCAAATAAAAATTTTGAATTATCTGCTTCTTGTAATTTATTTTGCTCTTTAAAGTTTTTGTACTCTTTAAAAGCATCTAAAGCAATTTTTCCTTTTTTTATTTTGTTTTCTGCACTTTCTATATTGTACTTTTCATTTCCATATACCAAGTCTTTCAATCCAGGAACATATGCAAAACTGTCATGATAACCTAACATAGATAGAGCATATGGAATTTCAAAATCAAATAGATAAGTCTCTTCATCATTATCTACACTTTTTTTCTTATTTAAAATTCCAAATGCCACAATACCTGCTTGTGTTTTCCCCTCATAAAGTCCTTCCATAGCTGCTAATTTTACAGGCTGTTTTAAAGCAACTTGGTGAGCTGATTCATCTCCACTAATAGATAAAAATATTGAAACAATTAATCCAAAAGTAGCTGCAATTAGCATTGATGATTTTGCAAAAGCAATATTTTTGCCTTTTAGTAAATACCAAGCACTAATTCCTACAACAAAAAGTGCAGCAATCACATAACCACTTCCAACAGTATGCAGAAATTTACTTACTGCAACTGGTGATAAAGCAACATCTAAAAAATTAGACATTTCATTTCTTACTGTATCAATATTAAATTTCATACCAACGGGGTATTGCATCCAACCATTTGCAATCAAAATCCATAAAGCACTTAAATTAGAACCAATTGCAACAAGCCATGTTGATAAAAGATGGAAGCCTTTTGAAACTTTGTCCCATCCAAAAAACATAACTGCAAAAAATGTTGATTCCATAAAAAAAGCTAAAATTCCCTCAATTGCAAGGGGAGCACCAAATATATCACCTACAAACCAACTATAATTTGCCCAGTTTGTACCAAATTCAAACTCCATAATAATTCCAGTTGCAACTCCAATTGCAAAGTTAATTGCAAACAGTCCCATCCAGAATTTTGTCATTTTCTTATATTTTTGCTTATTTGTCTTAACATATATAGTTTCCATTATTGCAATAATAAAAGATAACCCTAATGTCAAAGGAACAAATAAAAAGTGATATATTGCTGTTAGCGCAAACTGCGCCCTACTATAATCTACTAGTGTAGCATCCATCTATTTTCCTTTAGTTAGGTTTGTAAAAATAAAATTCTCTTTTTGTTGTGCTGTTTGAAATTCAGTATTTATACTTTTATCATAAACAAAATAGTTAAGCACGACAAAGATTACTAATAATTTTATAATTACAATTTTCCATAAGCTTTTTCCAACACTTAAGTTCTTAAAGCCATCATAATAAAAAGAGAAAATCTTAGAAATAGTTCTCATTTTCTTCTCCAAATTTTTGACATATGTTCAGAATTTTAACACTTTTTTGAACATATGTCAATAATTTTACTAGAATTTTATTTAAATTTATGATAAAATATCTTCAAAGTTTAAGGATGTAAATGGCAAGAGATAAAAATCAAAGGGAATTAAACTTCAAACCACTTTTTAAAGAGTTTGGTCAAACTCAAATAAAGAACAATGAAAAAATAACCCTTTTACACGAAGAGATAGAAGCAATTTATCTTATGGATTTATTAGGCTTATATCAAGAAGAAGCAGCAAAAAAAATGAATGTTTCAAGACCTACATTTTCAAGAATAATAAAAAATGCTAGACAAAAAGTTGCAAATTGTTTAATCGGGGGAGCAAAACTTTCTATTCATGACCAAAAGGATAGTTATTTTGTAGCAATTTGTAGCGATAGTGAAGATGAATTAAAAAATATTAATGCATACGCAAAATATATTTTAATTTATGAAATAAAAGAAAATGAATATAAGTTTATAAATAGTTTTGAAAATCCAGTATTTTTTGAAGAAAAAAAACCAGGAATGGTTCTACCAAATATATTAGTTGAAAATAATGTTAACTTTTTTTTAACTTCTGAAATTGGTGCAGGATTAAAAAACTCTTTATTATCAAAAGGCGTATATACAATACTGAAAAAAAATATAAAATTTGAAGATTTAGCAAATATCCCAATATAAAAAGTAGAACAATGAAAGATTATAAAAATAGAATAAAAACACCTTTAGTTGCAACAGATGGCATCATAAAACTTTTTGATGAAAATGAGATATTTCAAGGAATAGTTTTAATAGAAAGAAAAAATCCACCTTTAGGGTTTGCAATTCCTGGTGGATTTGTAGATGTTGGAGAAAAAGTAGAAGATGCATTAAAAAGAGAGATGAGAGAAGAAGTTACACTTGATGTTCAAATAGAAAAGCTTTTAGGTGTATATTCAGACCCAAAAAGAGATGAAAGATTTCATTGTGTATCTTGTACATATATTTGTAAAGCATATGGAACTCCAAAAGCAGCAGATGATGCAAAAAATCTGCAAGTATATAAACTTGAAGATATTCCTTTTGATAAATTAGCATTTGACCATGCACAAATACTAAAAGACTTTTTACAAGAAGAAGCAAACTTAGATTAATAAGCTTGATTTAAGTAGCTTATTTCTAAAATGAGCTACCAAAATAAGGATTTGTAATATGGAAAATATGGATAAAATTGTTGTTTTAATTATAGTTTTTGTTTCTGCTTTTATTACTTGGAAAGTTATAAAAGATTTTTATATTACAAAATTTCATAAAGTTTATGCACACTTAATTGCTGTAATAACTTCAAGCTTTATGTTACTTTCTACTATGTTTCTTTTTGCTCCTAAAAACTACCAAAGAGGACAAACAGCTGAAGTTGATTTGAGTTTTACTTCTATTGTAAGTGTGATTGCAATGGTAGCTGTGATTTATATCCTTTTTAAATATATTCCCTCAAAAAACAAATAATTTTATTTTAAGGTTAAAATGATAATAATTATCAACTTTTTTTACAAAGGATAATTATGGAAGATTTTTTTATCGTAAAACTCGGTGAAGATGAATATAGCACTCACCTTGAGTATGATGATATGGCAATTGAGTATTGTATTGATATACTTGATATACCAGAAGAAAAAATAGAGAGTGTAACAATCATAGAAAATGGAAAGATTGAACTAAATTTACAAAATTTAGAAAAAGAAGATGTTGCTGAAGATTGGTATGTAAATCTTCATAAAATCAGTGAATAGATAATCTTATTTAAATGCAACTCAGTTGCATTTAAAAATAATTCTGCTAATATTTTATTGTTTTATCATTATTTTATAATAATGATTATCAATATAAGGTAAATTTAATAATTTTTTAATTATTATTCTTTTGCGCGAATTTTATTCTCCTAAAACACACAAGGAAACACACACATGAAAAAGAATATTAGCATTATTGCTAGTTTAGCAATATTTAGCGTAACATCTGTTTTTGCAGAATCTAACTCAATAGATGAAGCATTCAAAAATGGTAAAGTAAGTGGTGATATCTCTGTTCACTACGAAACTTGGGATAATGGAAGTAATGAAGATTATGGATTTTCAACTCCTTCTATTGGTTTAAAGTTTGAAACTGATTCTTTTAAAGGATTTAGTGCTGGTGTTGCATTTAGAGGAAATACAGAAACTTCTGAAGAAAACAATGGTGATTATGAAGATACAATGGCAGAAGATGGTGATGTAACAGAAGCATATATCCAATATGAAAATGATATATTTGCCATAAAAGCTGGTAGACAAGAAATGGATTTAGAGTGGCTTGGTGATTACAATGATGGTGTAATTGCAGTATTAAAAGCTATTCCATATACTACATTAACTGCTGGATATACAAATAGACAAGCTGAAATCACTTTAGATACACATGATAAATTTCACAGGTTTGAAAATAAAAAAGGTGATGACTCAGCAGGATTTGTAATTGATGGTAAAATTGAACCTACAAAAGGTTTAGTATTTAATCCATATTTTTATACAGCTGATGACATTGCAGATTATTATGGTCTTAAAACAACTTTTGATAATGATTTATTTGGGTTAACTGCACATTATGCACAAACAAATGAAGATAATCCAAGTGATTCAAATGATGAAGATGGAAGTATTTTAAATCTAGAAGCAAGACTTAATGTTTCTGATTTTAATTTTATGTTAGGTTATATTAAAACTGATAGTGATGGAGGAATTGGTTCTTTAGATTCACTTGGGGATAATATAGATCAAACAGAAGAGTTAACAGATGCAGTTTATGGTATTGATGCAAAATCATACTATCTTGGCGCTGCTTATACTTTTAAAGATTTAGAAATTTCTGCACTTTATACAAATAGTAAACATGAAGTTTCAACAAAAGATGTAAAAGATAAAGAGTTAACTCTTGCCGCTTCTTACAATATTACAGAGCAATTAACAGCAGAACTTATTTATACAGATGCAAATATTGATAAAAATTCTGATTTAAATGATGGAGAAGATTTTAATAAATTTGTAGCAAACATATCTTATAGTTTCTAAAACTATACTCTTTCAAATATATAGGTAAAAGGTTAGTGATAAAACACTAGCCTTTTTTTATTTCAACATTTTTGATAATAACTATCAATATTAAACTACAATTAAGATTACTTCCTGTATTATTTTAATAATGATTATCATTTAAAGGATGAGACATGAATTCACACTTTGATTTAAAAAAGAAAAATGAACTTGTAAAACCAACCGGTTGTACTTGTTAAAATAAGAAGGGAAAACTATGAGTGTATTAATTATTGGTGGAGATAAAATTTCACAAATTTCAAGTATGTTAGAGAACTTAGGTGCAAAAACAATAAATCATTGGGATGCTAGAAAAAAATCTTCTGCTCCAAAAAAGAAGATACCTCAAGATACAGATTGTATTATTATGCTAACTTCATTTTTAAATCACAACACAATGTTGAAATACAAAAGTGAAGCAAAGAAAAAGGAAATCCCTTTTATTTGTGCAAAAAGAAGTGTAAATTGTGTTTATGATGAATATATGAAAATTATGGGTATAAAAGATTGTAGTGAATGTTATGCAAATTGTGGGTGCAAATAATGAAGATTGATATAAAAAATGATTTTTTAGGATTTATTGGTAATACTGAATTTTTACCAAAAGATTTTGATCAATTCACTTCAACAAAAAGATTAAGACAACTATTTTTAGTTTTAAGTAATAACATCTTAAAAGATGCATGTACTTTTTCAAAATATGAACAAAGAAAACTATCAAATTATAGTTTAGAAAAAGCATTTACGCACAAGATTAATATGATGTTACCGAACTCATTTGTATTTATACATAAAAAAAGTTCTTCATTTAATTTTTGTAAAGATTCTACTTTAATAATAAATGCTTTTAAAAATAGAAAAAATCTTTTTATAAGTACTGCAAATAAAAAGCTATTAAATGTAGCAAGATTAATATCTTATTGTTATACAAACAATCAAATGCAAATTTTACTTGATAAAGATTTGTTATTCCATGAGTTTGTGTATCAAAAAGTTAAAAGACTTCATAAAAATAAAGAAGTTAAAGATTTGGGAAATGCAATATCTATAAAAGGAAAAGATGTAGATGCTTTAAAAATATATACATCTTGGAAAGATATAAAAACAAATCAACCAAATATAAAAGAAGAAGTAGAATATGCAATAAAAAGTATAAAAAACGAAAATTATGCTCAAGTATATTTGGTTTATCCAAAAGCAAATGATTTTAAAAGACACATACCAGTTTATGTGGATGAATTAAAAAACGAAAACTATGTGATAAAGGCGATTCCTTATTCACTTAGATCAACAATTAGATAAGGAGATTTTTTTAAATGGCGACAGCACTATTTTATGCAAGTAGCACTGGAAATACTGAAGAAGTAGCACAAAAAATTGCAGATAGATTACAAGGAATTGATACTTTCAATATAAGTGATAAAAGTATAGAAAATATAAACAATTATGAAAAGTTAATAATCGGTACTCCAACTTGGGGTGAAGGTGATTTACAAGATGACTGGGATGAAAAGTGGGATGAGTTTTGTTCACTTGATTTAAGTACAAAAACAATTGCACTTTTTGGTTTAGGTGACCAAGATAGCTATGGTGATGAGTTTTGTGATGCATTGGGAATAATGTATGAACAAATAGAAAAAGCTGGTGCAAATATAGTTGGTTTTACATCAACTGATGGATATGAGCACGAGTATTCAAAAGCACAAATAGATGACAAATTTGTTGGATTAGTTATTGATGAAGATAATCAAGATGATTTAACAGATGAAAGAATCGAAAACTGGACAAATCAAATAAAAAATGACATCTTATAAATAAGCCAATTTTGGCTTATTTAATTCTGCAATAAACTTCTACACTTTAACTGAATAATTTATACTAATCTTAAATTTTTTTATCATAATATATAATAATTATAAATTTATAAGGAGCTAACATGACTACGGCAATATTTTATACAAGTCAATGTAATCACGCAAAAGGTGTTGCAGAAAAAATTTCAAAAGCATTTGATGAGATTCGCATATTTGATATTGCAGTTACAGGTAGCGAATATATAAATGATTTTAAACATATTATATTTGGTGTATCAACTTCAAATCATGGAGAAATGCAAAAAGATTGGCAGAAAATTTGGGATGATTTTAAAGATATCAATTTCAAAGGTAAAACTGTTGCAATTTTTGGTTTGGGTGACCAAACTAATTATCCAGATGAATTTGCAGATGCAATGAAATATGTTTATGATGACTTGCTAAAAAGTGGTGCAAATATAATTGGCTTTACATCAACTGATTCATATAACTTCAACTCATCAAAAGCAGTTATTGAAGATAAATTTGTTGGTTTAGTTATAGATGAAGTTAATCAATCACACCTTACAGATAAAAGAATTCAAGAGTGGGCAGACAAAATTAAAGAGGATTTACAACACGAGTCTTCTTAATTTTTTATTAACAAAAAACCGACTTTTTTTAAATAAGACATATTTTATCCTATTTCATTAAAATTACAAAAAAATATAAAGGATAATCTATGGCAACTGCTATATTTTACGCAAGTAGTACAGGAAATACAGAAGAAGTAGCAACTAAAATTGCAGAAAAACTTGATATTACTACACTTTTTAATATAAGTAACAATCAAAAAGATATAAATAAAATTTCTGAATATGACAAACTAATCTTAGCTACATCAACTTGGGGTGATGGAGATTTACAAGATGATTGGGATGAAATTTGGGAAGATTTCAAACAAATTGATTTTTCTGATAAAACAGTTGCACTAGTTGCACTTGGAGATCAAGATGGATATGATGATACATTTGTAAATTCACTTGGAACAATGTATGAACAAGTAGTTGAACAAGGTGCAAATGTAATTGGATTTACTTCTACTGATGGTTATGATTTTGAAGAATCAACTGCTGTAAAAGATGATAAATTTGTTGGATTAGTTATTGATGAAGATAATCAAGATGATTTAACTGATGAAAGAATTGATAACTGGACAGATGAAATTAGAAGTGAAATTATTTAAATATTAAGGATTATTCCTTAATATTTATTTACTTTGACAATCTGTGCAAATTCCATATAATTGCATTGAGTGACTTGTAATTTTAAATTTATTTTTCTTTGCTATTTTATCTTGTCTTTTTTCTATCTCATCATCTAAAAATTCTACTATTTTTCCACAAGATGTGCAAATTAAATGATCATGGTGAGATTTTGCATTACTTTCGTATTTTTTACCTTCTGTTCCAAAAGCAATAGATGCTATAAGGTCAACTTCTTCTAAAAAACCAAGAGCTCTATATACCGTAGCAATACCGATATTTGAATCAGGATATTTTTCTTTGATTTGATTATAAACTTCTTCTGCACTTAAGTGATCTTCTGCGTTTATAAGAATATCTAGAACAATTTCTCTTTGTTCTGTGTATTTCAAACCTTTTTGTTTTACGATTTTTTTAAGTTCTTCTATTACTTCTTCATTATTTGCCATTAAAACACGCCCTTAAAATTTATAAATATTATAGTATATCTAAAGTTAGCAAAAAATTCAACTATTATTTTTATAAGTTTTTTTTATTTTTCTTTTAGTTTTTTTCTCTTCTTGTCAGGTTGATAAAGCATATGATGCCACAACGCAAAACCACAGAATGCAGCACCTGCAATTATATGAGTTCTTTTAGCAAATTTATTTTTCATAAACATAGAAGTTACTACCGTAGCTCCCAAAGTTGCAGTCATTCCAACTTTTGCAACTTCTTTTTTTACTTCTGCATCAACTTTCATTCCTTTTCTTCCTTCTTTGTCTTCTTTCAATAGTTTTTTTTGTACCTTTTAATGTTTCATAAGTTAAAGCTACTGTTAACGCTGTTGCTAATGGTAAAAGAAATGGCATATAAATACTCCTTATGATAATGTATATCAATATTATAACTATTGATAGTTTAAAGTAAACTGATAATAATTATCATAATAAGAATTATAAGCTATTTTTTTACACCTCTTATTGAATTTAAAAGTAAACCAATTGTTGTACCATTGTGTAGTACTGCTGTAACAATAGGAGAAAATGCTCCCAGTGTTGCTCCACCTAAAATTGCTGAATTTATTCCAACTGTTGCTTTAAAATTAGTGTTTATCAAATTCATTGTTTTATTTGATAACTCTTTTGCTTGAACAACGGCATCAATATCATCTTTTAGTAAACTTACATCTGCTGTTGCTTTTGCTATATCTGCACCTTTACTCATAGAAATTCCCACATTTGCAGAGATTAATGCTGGTGCATCATTTATTCCATCTCCTACAAAAGCAACATTTCTTCCTTCATCAATCATTTTTTTAACAATTGATGCTTTATCAGTTGGTAATAACTCAGAATAAACCTCATCAACACCTAACTCTTTGGCTACCATTTGTGCTTTTTTCTCAACATCACCTGTTAACATTACAATATGATTTACACCCAATTGTCTTAATTTTTCAATTGATTCTTTTGAATTACTTCTAATTTGATCAGCTAAAGCTATTGTTCCTAATAATTTACCATTAAAACCTATATATAATAGAGTCTTACCTTCATCTAAACTTTTATTTATTCTATCTTTATGTTTAGAGAAATCAATTTGTTCATCATCTTCTAAGAAATGTCTACTTCCAATTACTACAAGTTTACCTTCAACTTCTGTTTTTACACCATGAGCTACAATAAATTCAACTTCTTCATGGTGCATATGCACAAAACCTCTTTGTTTTGCAGCTTTTACAACAGCTTCTGCAACTGGATGAAAATAGTGTTCTTCTGTACTTGCTGTAAGATTTAATAACTCTTCTTCTGTCCACTCTTCATCATAAGATGCAACTTCGATTACTTCTAAATCACCTTTTGTCAAAGTTCCAGTTTTATCAAAAATAAATGTATCTACATTTGATAAAGCTTCAATTGATTTAGCACCTTTAATCATTATTCCATCATGACCAGCTTTTGAAATTGTTGATTTAAAAGCAACTGGTGTTGCTAATTTTAAAGCACAAGAGTAATCTGCTTGTAAAATAGAAGCAACTCTTTCAAAATCTTTAGTAAACAAATATGAAATACCAGCTAAACCTAAAGTAACAGGAACTAACTTATCAGCTAATCTTGTTGCTTTTAATTGCACTGATGATTTTTCATTTAATGAGCTTTCAATATAGTGTTTTATTCTTTGTGTTGCTGTATTTGCTCCAACATGCTCTGCCCAGATTTTTAATCTCCCCTCTTCCAAAACAGTTCCAGAGATAACTCTATCTCCTCTTTGTTTTTTTATAGGTTCTGCTTCACCCGTCATAGATACTTGATTTACGCTTGCATCACCATGTACAATATGCCCATCAACTGGTATTGTACTACCTGCTGCAACAACAACTATATCTCCAACTTCAATATTTTCAGTCTCTACTAATACTTCAACTTTTTTACCATTTTCGTCTGTTTTTTCTACCCATGCTTCTTTTACATTTGGTTTTGATAACTCTTTTAGTAAATCATCACTTTTATGTACAGTAGTCTCTTCTATGTATTCACCTAACTCTAACATTGCATTTGTTGAGTTTGCAGCTAAATAATCTCTTCTATAAACAGAAATACCAACAGCAGCACTTTCTAATACTTTTGAAGTTAATCCCTCAGTAAATAGCTCTTTTGTACCTTCCATTAACATAGGAATAGCAGCAGTTGTTGTTATTGTCGCTTTTGCAAGGTTATTGTTTATAAATCTTTCAGCAATCAAAGCACCACTTGCTCTTGCTACACCAGATAAACTTGGTTTTTCACTACTTACACAATTTACACAAACTGCATTATCTACACAATCTGTTGATAATAAATCATCTAGTGTAAGTTTTCTTAAAACATCTTCGATATTCTCTTTAATATCTTCAACAATATTAAAAACAACACTATATGCTTTTTTATTTATACGTACACTACTAACTCCATCAATATTTTCTAAATAGGATTTCAAGATATTTTCATCTATAAAATCCTCTTTTAAAAGCAGATATTTATATCTTAATCTTGAAGGAGTTTCATGAACTATTTTAAAATTTTTATTCATAAAATATCTTTTTTATTCTTGATTTGATTCCATTGCAGCTTTAGCATCTTCCATTCTCTCTTTCATCTCTTCCATTCCAGCTTGAAAAAGTTGAGTTCCTTTTGATACTGCTTTCATTATATTTTCTTGTGCACCTTTATTTGTAAGAAAATAAGTAACTGCTGCACCAATTAATGCTCCTTTTACAAAATCACCTGTACTAAAACTATTTTGTGCTTGAGTTTGTTGTACTGGATTATTATTTATATTAGCAGGTTGATTGATATAAGGATTTTGATTTAAATTAACATCTTGTTGTTGTGCTGCTCTTGTATTCTCAATATTCATATCATACATATTTTGATTGTTGTTTTGATTCATCATTTTTAGTTATCCTCTTGAATTAAAATATCTTCATTTTGTTCTTCTATCTCTTCATACTTTGTATCAAGTTTTTCATCTATTACCTCAACTGCGTAAATACCAGCCATACCAACACTTAATGCTGTTAAAGCTTTAAGCCAACCACCTTGACCAATATGATTTGCTGTTGCGATTGCAGTTCCAGTTGCGATTGCACCTTGAGCTGTTTTTTTAACAGTATCTTTTACTGCATCTTTAGAAGATATTTTTGCATCTTTTGCTTTTTTATAGTTTATTGTTCCTGATACAACTGCACTTGCAACTGCACCACTTACAATATGTCCTACTACGTTTCTTGGTTCACCAGTATTAATTATTCTGCTTTGCATTCTTCTTCATCCTTTTTTTCTATTTGCTCAACTACTTTTTCTTTTTCTTGTAATTTTCTTGCTTCTTTTTTCTCTTTGATACACTCTTTTGTAGCTTCAACTGTATCTTTTACATCTGCAACTACTTCTTTACCTTGCTCTACTTTTGAACATGCAAAATCTTTAGATTTTCCAAAAACCTCTTTTGCTTTATCTTTTACTGAAGAACTATTTTTTAATGCATAAACTACTCCTGCTCCAACTGCAAGACCTGCTATAAATGGTAATGCCATAATTTACTCCTTGTTTGTTTGTGTATAACTATTTAAAAAAGCAACTAATGCTGCACCAAACCCAGCTCCACTAATCATAGAGATATTTAATTTACTTAAAAGCTCAGTAATTTTATTTTGGTCCATATTCCCTGAAGCAATATCTTCTAAAAGCATTTGATATTCATTTGCTTTATTCATCATATCTTCAACACTATTTAGACTTGTTGATTCATTTACACCATTATAGTGATTTAAAACACACTTTCTAAATGCTGGAAGGTGATTATTGTAAGATGCTGCTTGCAATTTAAATAAAATATCTTTAATATCTGGTTGCTTTGTATTTGCAATCAAATCATCATACATTGCGATATTATTTATCTCATTTGCAACACCAAGCTCACAACACTCAATATATGTATTTGGAACTTCTATTTTATCTGCCCAATCATTTATAGGAACTTCTACATTATACTTTTGTAATAAAGGCATCAATGCACTATAATGTACAGCTTCTGCTTCTTTTATATTTACAAAAGGATAAATTGCACCAAACTTCTCTATAATTTTTGTATATGACTCATATGCTTTAAACTCATCATATACAGCAATTCTTAATACTTGTGATTCAATAGCTTGGTCACTATTTAAATCAACTCTTTGAGAAAGAAGTATATTTTCATCAAGATTAGCCACTACATCACCTCCTTCGCTAGATTATTTATTATTTGAGTTATCTCTTCTAAATTCTGCTTATTTATTAAATCTTCCCAAACTTGAGGTTTGAAAATATTTGCATCATAAGTAATAGTTACTGAAGCAATTATTTTATTTATTTTTATACTTTTTATTCCATTAATTTTTTTTGGTAAGTTTTCTATATCTTCTATTGATATATTTTCACTCTCTTTTTTAATTTTTGGATTTACTCTAACTCTCAATCTTCCAGGAGTATGAGCAATAATTGTAAAGTAACCTGCTATATTTATTATATCTTCTGTTTTTATCAAAAATAATCCTTTAATATGATAGTTTTACTAAATAAAATTTAAGCTTACCTTAATATAGATTTAAACTCATTATCAAAAAGGCTATCTTTTTGATAATATGTCATATTAGACAAACTCTATTTCTTCCCTCTTTTTTAGCTTGATATAAAGCCTCATCTACTCTTTTATATACATCTTCAAAACTCTCATCTTTTTTACAAAAAGTAACACCTAAACTAATAGTAATATTAATATGAAGCTCTTCATAATTAAAAGTACTGCTCATAATTTTCTTTCTAATTCTGTTGGCAATATTTTCAATATTATTATCACTTCTATCATCTAGTAAAATAATAAACTCTTCTCCACCAAATCTTCCTAAAATATCATCTTTATGAAGACTTGATTTTATAACTTTTGTTAAATCTTTTAAAATACAATCACCAATATAATGTCCATATGTATCATTTATATTTTTAAAATAATCTATATCAAAAATAATCAAACAAAAATCTTGCATTTGTAACCAATACTTTAAAATTGAAGTAATTGCACTTTTATTATATGCAGTTGTTAACTCATCTGTCATCGCTTTTTGTTCTAGAGTATAAATCTTTTCATTATATTTTGATACATCATTCATACAAATAAGATACTTTTTCATATCTATTTTTCTAACATCAAAGATAAAATATCTATCGCTATTCTCTATTTTTAGTTTTACTGGATTTTCATAGGATTCATATTTTTTAGCAAAATTAATTAAACTTGATTGAATAGAATCATCAATTAAAGCAATATTTGTCAAAAAATGCTCTTTTGTTTTAAATAAATCTATAAACTTTTTATTTGCACTTTCAATATCTTTTCCATCAGTAATTAGAATAATATCTTTTTGTGTATCAAGAACTGATTGTAAAAAATCTCTCTCTTTTTTAAGTTTTTCATGTTGTTTTGTATTTATAGATTTAAGCATTTCATCTATTTTTTTACCTAAAAATGTTAACTCATCATTGTACTTTAACTCTATTTCTAATTGTAAAGTATTTAAATTTGATACATTATTTATATGATTTATAAGTGTAGTTATCCTTTTTGAAAATATTTTATTTATAAAAAGATATATTACAACAATAACTAATATAAAAGTGAAAATAAGTATATAAAAAATAGTACTATTATTATCATTTATCTGAATAAAATAATCTCTATTTATCTTCATACTTATAAAAAAATCACTATTATTTATCTCATCTTTAAATTTTATATGTGTAAATATCTCACTTTCATTTACTCTATTTATATCATATATATAATTTTGTGATTCTATTTTTACTCTTTTTTTATCTTCTAATAATTTATAAGTTGGAATATAAGAGATATAATTATGTGAAATTTTACTTAGACTTGATAAAAAAGAGGAATCAAGTGTTCTTCCTATAAATATATAACCTACTATTTTATTGTCTTTTTTTATCTGTTTTATTGTAAATAAAACTTTTTCATAATCTAAAGTAATAAGATTTACTCTATTTGTTTTATTTATATACATATTAATATTGTTATTTTTTATAAAATCATTTAATTTTGAAGGAGCAGATATAAACTCATCTGAACTTATATCATAAACATTTCCATATAAAAAATTTTTGTTTTTATCAAATAGTATAAAATGTGAATATCTATCTTTTATGAAATCTTTTTTATAAGATTTGATTTTGTTTGAAACAATTAGATTTATTAGTTTATCATTTGTTGAGTACTCATAAGCAATCTCATTTAGAAAATCCACTTTTGTATAAAGTGCATCGAAGAAAATTTTTATACTTTTATTTACTTGAGTATTTTCAAACTCTATTGTCTTTTTATTACTCTTTTCTAAAACAAAAAAAATACAAAAAGAAAGAACCACACAAATTGAGATAAAAAATATTGATATTTTTGTTGATATTTTCATTAATCACTCTTTTAAATTTTTGGAAGTATAATATTATTTTCCTAAATTTATTATTGATAATCATTATTAGTTGTAAATCATTATCAATTTTATAAATATTTGAAAATTATTATCATTATTAAGTAGTTTTAAATTTTAAGTCTATTATAATTTTAATTATTAAACATTTTTAAAGGATTTTAAATGAAATTAAGTGAGCTTAACAAAGGAGATACAGGGATTATATTGTCATTAAACTGCGATAGTTCTTTAAAAAATAGATTTTACTCTTTTGGTATTACAAAAAACACAGAAGTTTATATTGAAGAAGTAACATTAACAAAAAATACTATTGAAGTTAAAATAAATAATACAAAAGTTGCCATAAGATTATCAGAAGCTGCAAAGATTGAGGTAAAAAAATGAAAAATGAAAAGATTATTAAGATTGCATTAGTTGGTCAACCAAATGTTGGTAAGAGTATGCTTATCAACTCTATTTCAAATGCAAGACTTAAAGTAGGTAATTTCTCTGGTGTAACAGTTGCAAAAGAAGAAGTTATCTTTAAATACAAAGATTATAGAATTGAAATAGTTGACTTACCAGGTTCTTACTCTTTAAATGATTATACATTAGAAGAAAGAGTAACTAAAGAATTTTTAGAAAATGAAAATTATGATATTATCTTAAATGTATTAGACTCTACAAACTTAGAAAGAAACTTATATTTAACATCTGAATTATTAGCCTTAGATAAAAAAATGATATTAGCATTAAATATGTCAGATGAAGCAAATAAAGAGAATATTTCTATAAATGCAGAACAATTAAGTAAGATTATTGGAAAACCTTGCGTAAAAACAAGTGCTGCAAATAAGACAGGAATTGATGATTTAATTCATCAAATTGTAAAAAAATATGAAAATGAAAAACTTCCAACAAAACTAATTTTTTCTGATGTAATAGAAGAAGAGATTTCAAATATTGTTAAGATTTTCAAAGAATCAAACTACAAAACAGATTCAACGTATAGAGAAATAGCTATTAAACTTCTAAAAGAAGATAAAAAAACTTATAAATTCTTCCATGATGAACCAATATGGACAAAACTTCAACCAGTTTTAAATGAAGCATTTGAACATATTTCAATTCACTATGATACAAAAGATATGGAAGATATCTTCAATGATGAAAAATTCTCTTTTTCTAAAGGGATTGTAACTGAAATTGTAACTGAGAAAAAAAATAAAAAGAAAACAGTAACTGAAAAAATAGATGCCATACTTATTCATAAGTTTTTTGGTCTTCCAATATTTCTATTTTTAATGTGGGGATTATTCCAATTAACTTTTGATATTGGTAATATTCCAATGGATATGATTGATGCATTTTTTGCAAGTTTAATTGATGGTACAAAAGAACTTCTAGGAGATAATCAAATCTCTTCTATTATTGCAGATGGTGCAATTGCCGGTGTTGGAGCTGTTGTTTTATTTATTCCAAATATTGTGATACTATTTTTTGGAATTGCATTATTAGAAACAACAGGTTATATGAGTAGAGTTGCATTTTTACTTGATGGATTTTTTCATAAGTTTGGACTACATGGAAAATCATTTATTCCTTTAGTTACAGGATTTGGATGCTCAGTTCCTGCATATATGGCAGCAAGAACTTTAAAAAATGAAAGAGATAGACTTCTAACTCTATTTATTATAGGATTTATGTCTTGTGGAGCTAGGTTGCCTATTTATGTACTATTTACAGGTGCTTTTTTTAGTGAAAAAAATGCAGGAAATATTCTATTTTTAATCTATATTGGTGGTGCACTATTAGGATTAATAGCTGCAAAAGTATTAAAAGTAGTTGTATTTAAAAGTGAAGATGAGCCTTTTGTAATGGAGATGCCAAAATATAGATTACCTTCAAGTAAATTAATATGGCATACAGTTTCAAATCAAGCTATGATGTATCTTAAAAAAGCTGGTACATTTATTTTAGCAGCATCACTACTTATTTGGGTAGCAAGTAATTATCCTAAACATCCAGAAGTAGAAGCATCATTTAACCAAAAAATTGAATTAGCACAAACAGATGAAGAAAAAGATGCACTTGCAAATGAGTTATCTTTATATAATCTTGAAAACTCATATTTAGGTTATGTTGGTAAATTTTCTGAACCTTTATTTGCTCCTTTAGGATTTGATTGGAGAATGTCAGTTGCTCTTGAAACAGGACTTGCTGCAAAAGAGATTGTTGTATCAACACTTGGAATTTTATATGGACTTGGAGATGATAATGATGAGAACTCAAAAGGTCTAATAGAAAAAATCAAAAATAATATCTCAATGCCAGCTGGTATTGCATTTATTGTATTTGTAATGATTTATCTTCCTTGTTTAGCAGCAACAATGGTATTTACAAGAGAAGCAGGTGGATGGAAATATTTAGGATATTTATTTGTATTTACAACAGGAACAGCGTGGGTGTTATCATTTATAACATTTAATCTAGTATCAATGTTAGTAGCATAAGTTAAAACTTATGTTACTAATAAATCTTTTATTGGCAATCTTCACATAATCCATAAATAGTCATTATGTGATCACCTAAAATAAAGTTATTATTTTTTGCAACTTCTTTTTGTTGCTCTTCTATTACATCATCATTAAATTCTATAATTTTACTACAAGATGTACAAATCATATGGTCATGGTGTAAAGATATATTTAACTCATATCTTTTAGCTCCATCTCCAACATCTAGCGATTTTACTATGTTTAACTCTTCGAAAAATTTAACTGTTCTATATACTGTTGCAATTCCCATATCTATTTTATATTTTTGTTTTGCAATAGTCACTATATCTTCTGCACTTAAATGCTCATCTGTAAAATATAAAATTTTTAGAATATAATCTTTTTGATTAGAGTTTTTTAGTCCTAATTTTGAAACAGTCTTTTTAAAATTATTTAAAAAAGATTCAAAACTCTCTTTATGTTTTTCCACGACTAAAGTCCTTTTAATGCAATTATTAATAATCCTAAAAGAAAACCGCCTGCATATACTTTCCATAAGAAGCTATGCATTCGTTGATTATGCTTATAAAGAAATCCTTGTTTTGGGCTTAATCTTTTCATAGTAGTCCTATTTTATTTATTTTTAAAATATTACTAAATACAAACTTAATGGTATATTAATGTTGATAATAATTATCGTTTTAATAAATAATTAAGTTTACTTGATATAAGATTTTAAAACTTAAGGAGTGCATATGTTAAATATTAGTTTAGCTTTGGCTGGTCAAGTTGCAAGAAACGCATTAGTTGGTGCAATAGCAACAAAAGTTGTAGATACTTTTATTACAAATAAAGTTAATAATAAAAATGATCAAAAAAAATGGCTAAGAACAACAAAATTAGAAGCATTTTCAAAACTATCTCAAGAGATACTATCAATTGATTTAAATGAATTAAAACCAGATAGTGTTAGAAGTATAAAAGAGTATAGTGCAAAAACAATATTACTTTTGGATGATAGAAAGTTAATGACACAAATTGAAGATTATTTGACAAGTTTAGTTAATCTTGATAAATCATCAGAAGATAGTAGTAAAGATTTGAAGAAAGTTCTTGATAAAAAAGGAATTGATTTAGTTATGAACTTAAACAAAAATTTGAAAAAAATATAATTATTTTATTTCAAATTTTGTTTCATAAACATCTTTTCCATCTTTAACTCTGAAAAGCCAAGTTCCTTTTTTTCTTCCATCTTTATATCTAAAATCATAAATTGACCCATGTTGAGGAGGAATAGTCATTTCTCTACTTCTTGAAAGTTCATTATCTGGGTCAATCCATTCAAATACAACTTTCTTTTGAAAATCAACTCTATCTTGATTATATTTACAAATGATTGAGTTTTCATCTTCTAAAATAACACAATCTACTCTATCTTGTTGTGCTTCTTCTTGAGCAAACAAATTTGTAAATAGCAAAAACATTATAAAAGCAAATTTCTTCATAACTATTCCTTTTCGTTTATTCCCATATATTTTAATAAAATATATTTTATTGGTGCATAAAATGTCGTCATCACTACAACTGCAATTATTAGCTGTACAATTTTTCTAAAACTATTAGTATCTTCAAAAAAGACTAAACTTAAATAGTGACTTATCAATAAAGCAAGAAGTGCAGTAATCACTATTGAGATTATTGAAACTATATTATAACTCATATTTTTCCCAAATTGTTTCTTCATCAAGTGAAGCCCTATTTTTTAGAACTTCAAAAGGTTTGTATAATTCTTTGTAACCCATTGAAAAATGATTTTTTATCCAATATCCTAAATATATATGTGGAATTTCTAACTCTTTTGCTATTTTTATTTGAGCAAGTATAGAAAATTTTCCCAAAGATAAATCTGCATATTCATGGTCATAAAAACAATAAATTGCTGATATTGACTTTGGTAAAATATCTACTAAAGCAACTGCAACTAATTTTTCATCTTTAAAATATAAAAACTCTTTTGTAAATTTATCTTTTCCTTGAACATATGAACGAACATAATCATCAGGAGTAATTGGCTGATAAGGCCAATCTTTCTTTTGATTCATAAATCTATGGTATTTATCATATAAATCTAAATGCTCTTTTGTAATAGTTGGTGTTTGTATATATAACTTAGTATCTTTATTTTTACTAATTACTCTTTTTTCTGATTTAGAAAATTTATAATTTTTTGCATCTATTCTCATACTTATACATTTTGTACAACTTTTACATTCAGGTACAAAATGCATTTTTCCAAATCTTCTCCAACCATGTTCTAACATATTTTGATAATCTTCTACTGTACAATGATTTATATATCTATATCTCATATCAGATATTTCATCATCAAAATAAGAACATTCCCTATTCTCTTCTACAAACTCCAAGTCTTCATTTAATATATGCATACTTACTCGTTGATTTTCTCTTTTATTTCTTTTGCTATTTTAGTTATGTTACTAATTTTTTCATTATAAGATAAAGAGTCATCAATAATATGTTTTACAAATGCGCTCCCTACAATTACTCCATCTACACCAACAGCTTTCTCTTTACAAGTTTTTTCATCAACTCCAAAACCAATATATAAAGGTGTATTTGAATATTTTTTAACTGTTTTTATTATTTGAGTTAAATCTTCATTTTTACCACTTCCTGTTATTCCTGCATAAGCAACCATATAAATAAATTTTTCTGCATCTTTTACAATTTTTGCAATTCTGTCTTCTGTATGAGTTGGAGCAACAAATGTAATAATAGATTGTTCATATTTTTTTGCTAAATCTTTATATGCCAATGCCTCTTCATAAGGTAAATCAGGAATAATTTCACCTTGAATATTAAAATCTTTTGCTTTTTTAAAAAACTCTTCCATTCCATAGTGAAAAAATGGATTTAAATATCCCATCCATAAAGTATCCATTTGTGGTGCTATTTTTGATGAAACATCAAATAAATCTTCTAATGAGAAATTATTTTCTAATGCTAACAAATTTGCTTTTTCTATTACTGGCCCATCTGCAACTGGATCTGAAAAAGGAATACCTAATTCTAAAGTATCAACGCCAGCTTCTTTCATACTCAATGCTAAATCTACTGTAAAGCTATTTTCAGGATAACTAGCTGTGATATAACCTACAAGTTTTTTCAAAATAAAATCCTATATTTAACTAATTTGGCTATAATATTAACATAAACTAACAAGATAACAGATTAATACAGTACAAATTGTAAATTATTTTAAGGAAGAAATTTTATGAGTATAATTAAAAATGATTTTGAAAAAATGACTATAACAAAAATCAAAAAAGCAAAAAATAATAAAAAACTTACAATGATTACTGCATACGATGCACTATTTTCTAACCTTTTTAAAGATATAGCTGATTTTATATTAGTTGGAGATAGTTTAAATATGAGTTTTGCAGGACAAAATGATACTTTATCTGCAACATTAGAGCAAATGATTTATCATACAAATGCAGTATGTAAAGGTGCACCAGAGGCATTTGTAATTACAGATATGCCATTTGGAACTTATAATAATGAAAAAGAAGCTTTAGAAAATGCCATTAAAGTATATCAACAAACAAACGCAGCTGCTGTAAAAATTGAAGGTGGAGAAGATAGAGCACATATTGTAAATCATCTTACATCTAACTCAATTGCAGTTGTTGGACATATAGGTTTAATGCCTCAATATGTTAGAAGTGAAGGTGGATATAAAGTTAGAGGTAAAACTAAAGAGGATGAAGAACAACTACTAAAAGATGCAATTGCAATAGAAAAAGCTGGTGCATTTTGTATTGTTGTTGAGGGTGTTTTAAGTAGTGTTGCAAAAAAGATAACTGAACTTGTAAATGTTCCAGTAATTGGAATTGGTGCAGGAAATGTAACAGATGGACAGGTTTTAGTTTGGTCTGATATGTTAGGTTTCTTTGATGAATTTAAACCTAAATTTGTAAGAAGATATTTAGATGGAGCAACTTTAGTAAAACAAGCAGTGAATCAATATAGAAATGATGTGCAAGATACATCTTTTCCAAGCCAAGAAGAAGAGTATTAAAATATGGAAAGATTAGTTGAAGTAGAACAAGTATCTTTTGAAGAAGAGAGTACAGAAGTAAACTTACGTCCCTCATCATGGGATGATTATATAGGTCAAGAGAAAATAAAAAGAAATCTAAAAGTATTTATTGAAGCTTCTAAAAAAAGAGCAGAAGCACTTGATCATATTTTGTTTTATGGACCTCCAGGACTTGGGAAAACTACACTTTCTTATCTAATCTCAAATGAGATGAACTCAAATATAAAAATTACAGCTGGTCCAATGATTGAAAAAAGTGGTGACTTAGCAGCAATTTTAACAAATCTTGAAGAAGGAGATATTCTATTTATTGATGAGATTCATAGACTAAGTCCTGCTGTTGAAGAGATTTTATATCCTGCGATGGAAGATTATAGACTTGATATTATTATTGGTTCAGGACCAGCAGCTCAAACTGTAAAAATTGATTTGCCAAGATTTACACTAATTGGTGCAACTACAAGAGCTGGAATGTTATCAAATCCATTAAGAGAAAGATTTGGTATGCACTTTAGAATGCAGTTTTACACTCATGAAGAGTTAGCCAAAATTATTCAAAAAGCAGCAATTAAATTAAATAAACATTGTGAAGATGATGCAGCTTTAGAAATATCAAGAAGAAGTAGAGGAACACCAAGGGTTGCTTTAAGATTACTAAGAAGAGTTAGAGATTTTGCGGAAGTTGAAAATGAAGACTCAATCATAAGACAAAGATGTAAATATGCGCTTGATGAACTAGGAGTTAATGAGAGTGGTTTTGATGAGATGGATATAAATCTACTTGAACTTTTGGTATCAAATAAAGGTAAACCAATGGGTCTTTCTACAATTGCAGCAGCACTTAGTGAAGACGAAGGAACAATTGAAGATGCAATTGAGCCATATTTACTGGCAAATGGCTTTATTGAAAGAACAGCCAGAGGAAGAGTTGCTAGTGTTAAAACATATGAAATGTTTAGATTATCTTATCCAAATAGTGAAAAAATAGAAGAAGGAACACTTTTTTGAAACCACAACATTTTTTAATTGCCATTGGAATTGGAGTTTTATTTTTTTTAATTCAATTATTTGATCCTTTTCTAAAAGCAATTTTTGTAGCTTTTTTATTAACTGTTGCAACAAACTCTTTAAATATTACTTTATCAAACAAGATAAAAAGTCAAACATTTAGTTCTATACTAATGACTATATTTTTAGCAGTTATATTTTTTGTTCCTGTTATGTATTGCATATTCTCTTTTGCTAATTATTTAAATAAACTAGACCAACAAGCAGTAATAAATAATTATCAACAAATAGAACAATGGATAATGGATATTCCAAATAAGTATGAGTTTGTAAAACAACAATTAACACTTATTTTAGATAAATTTGATATTGCAGAAACACTAAAAAATATGTTATCAATTGGTGCATATTTAGGAAAAAACTCTGCTTCATTTATGACAGATATGATTCTTATTTTAGTGTTTTATTTCTTCTTTACACTATATGGAACAAGTATTTCTCACTATGTAAAAGACCTATTACCTTTAAAAAAAGAGGATGCAAATACACTATTTAACGAATCTTCAAATGTTATGAGTATTGTTTTATATTCAATACTAATAACTGCAATATTTGAAGGAATGCTATTTGGGTTTTTTATATCAAACTATGGATATAACGGCTTTTTACTTGGAGTTTTATATGGATTTGCTTCATTAATTCCTGTTGTTGGAGGACTTATTATGTGGCTTCCAATATCAATATATGAAATCTTTAAAGGCAATGTTTATGATGCTATTGTAATTATTTGTTATTCAATCATTGTTATTTCAATTATTGCAGATACTTTTATAAAACCTATTATTATAAAATATATAAATCAAAGAATAGTAAAAACACCAACAAAAATAAATGAACTACTAATATTTTTCTCTATTCTTGCTGGTCTTTCTACATTTGGATTTTGGGGAATGATTATTGGTCCTGCTATGGTAACTTTCTTTATATCAATTATACAACTTCTAAAAAAGTATAATTCTGATATGATATAATAAGAAAAATAACAAAAAGTGGTAACCTATGAATATTGATTTAAAAGAATTAAAAACCATAACATTGTTATATGTAGAAGATGATGAGATGACAAAAGCACAAACGATTAGTGTTTTTGAAAAGATATTCCAAAAAGTACTTACAGCTAGTGATGGAGAAGAAGGCTTAGAACTTTTTAATAAAAATATTGACTCTATTGATGCTATTGTTACAGATTTGAATCTTCCTAAAATGACTGGATTAAAAATGGCAGAAGAGATTCATAAAATTTCTCAAAATGTTCCAGTAATTTTCACAACGGCTTACACAGATGAAGATACACTATTAAAAGCAATTTCATTAAATGTAGATAGCTACATAACAAAACCTATTAAAATAAAAGATTTAACAGAAACTATTTTAATGTATGTAAAAAAATATAGAGAGAAGCAAAATCTTTATGATACAACAAAAGCTTTAGCAAGTGAGATGAAAACAACTAGAAAAGATTATGATAAATTAAAAGACAAATTTGACATAATAGAAAAAAAACTAGATTTTTATAAATTTTTGTCTGAACAATTTATTGCTTATGTCAAACTAGATAGTTATGGAGTAATTCAAAGTGTTTCACCCCAATTTATAAATATTTATAAATATCCAATGAGTGACTTAATTGGTAAACCAATTAGTACAATTACAAATAATGCTTCAAATATTCAAAAAAAGATGCTTGAAGTACTAAAGAAAAAAGAGGCACTTGGATTTGAAGAGAAGTTTATTACTTTTGATAAAGAGGAGTTTACATTTCATAATATAATATATCCTCTTTATGAAAACAGTGATGAATATGCTACTGGGTATATGATTTATCAATCACTGGCGAGATAAAATTACTCTCCTGATATCATCTCACCTTTATATCCCATCACACCATTTTGTAGATTTGAAACTGATTTAAACCCCATTTCTTTCATTATTTTTTGGCAATAAGCACTTCTACTACCACTTAGACAATATACAATAGTTGGTTTATCTTTTTGATTTTCTATTTGCTCTAAACTTTGATAAAAAGAAGTTGTAGGTACTAAATAATCAACACCTTTTATTCTTTGACCTACCCACTCCATCCACTCTCTATTATCCACAAGATTAAATTCAACATAATTTAACTCTCTTGCTTCTAATAAAGCCTCTAACTCATCAGAATCAATAACAGGTTTTGATAATAACTCTTCACACTGTTGTCTTGATAAACCTTTTGAGTGAGAATGAGCAGCTTCTTTTAACTCTTCTTCTTTTTTTAACTCTTGGGCATACTCTTTTGTACAGTAAATACCACAGTGACAAGAACCTTTAGTTGGAATTTCAGTTTCTAAAGCTGGAGTACATGGACATAATCTATTTTCACCATTGCTTTTTTGTTCTTCTAAAGTATTTCCAACTACCATAAAACATGGACAAAATCTTGTACCATAAATCATTTGATTTCTTGTAAGACCTTGTTGGATTGATTCATTTATCTCTTCGTTTGGATTAAAAACTAAATTATGTTTTTCAATAACATCTTCTGTGAATTTTTTTGTAAGTTCAAATTGTGTTTGGAATTCTTCTGAATTCATATCAATTTTTTTAATCATAAATACCCTTAAGTAATACTTTTTTTCGTATTATAAACAATTTTTGTTTAAATTATTTGAAGTATTTAATTATAAGTTTTTCTTAATTTATTTTTAATGTATTTTATAAGAAAAAGTAAATTAAAAAGTAGGAAAATTTTCAATAGAAACGGACAATCTATCTAAAAACTCATCTCTAGTTATGCACTTTGCTCCAAGTGATTGTAAGTGATTTGTAGGAGTTTGACAATCAAGTAAACTAAAGCCATTTTTTTTCAATCTTTGTACTAGATGATATAAAGCTACTTTTGAAGCATCACTTTTTTTTGCAAACATTGACTCACCACAAAACATATCACCAATTACTAAGCCATATCCTCCACCAACTAATTTTCCATCATAATAGCTTTCAAAAGAGTGTGCATATCCTAAATTATGTAGATTTGTATAAGCTTCTATAAGTTCATCTTGAAGCCAAGTTCCATCTTGGTCTGGTCTAAACATATTTTTACACTCAATCATCACTTGAGTAAAATTTGTATCAAATTTTATTTCAAATTTCTCTTTTTTGATTACTTTTGCAAGACTCTTTGATAATTTGAATTCATCTAATTCCATAATTAATCGAGGGTTTGGACTCCACCATAATATTGGCTCATCTTCATTGTACCAAGGAAAAATTCCATTTGCATATGCAGAAATCAATCTAGCAGGAGTTAAGTCTCCTCCATAGGCTAATATTCCTTCATCACATGCTAATCTAGGATTTGGGAAAGTGTATACATCATCAGTTAAAGGTGGTATTTGCAAAAATTATCCTTTATTTTTGCGTGATTATATCAATCTTATCTAAATAGATATCTTAACATAGCCTCTTGGATTTTATTAGCTTGTGCCATTGCAAACATTCCTGCTTGTGCTATTAATTGATATTTACTTAAGTTTGCACTCTCTTGTGCATAATCTACATCTCTTATTACAGATTCGCTTGCTTTTAAATTTGTTCTCATTGTTATCATATATCTAACAGAAGATTCTAATTGATTTTGAGTAGACCCAAACTCTGCTCTAAAATCATTTAATTTATTTAAAGCTGTATCTAATACTCCTAATGAATTTCGTGCTACATTTGGTGTTAGTGCATCTTTAGATAAAGCTTTTAAAGTATCAAGTCCAAGTCCTACTGTGTTAGATTGAACAGAAGAGAGTTGTATTACATCATTTGATGTTTCACCAACTTGAAAATTTTTTACACTTGCATTTGATGTATCATTTTGAGTATTTTGTAAAAGATAGTTTCCATTATAATTTGTTTGAGAGGCTACATTATCAAGTTGTTGAAGTAATTTTACTACATCTTTTCTAATTGCTTCTCTTCCCTCATCACTTGTAGTATCAGATGAAGCTTGAATTAGTTTTGCTTTTACAGTATCAATTATTAAAGATTGTTCATTCATAGCTTTATCAGCAATTTGAGTTAAGGCTATTGCTGAGTTTGCATTTTCTATACCTTGAGATACGCTACTTGCTTGTGTTCTTAGCTTGTCAGCTATTGCAAGTCCAGAAGGATCATCACTTGCACTATTTATTTTAAGTCCAGTTGATAATCGTAATAAAGAACGGGAAAGAAGTCTATTATTGTAACTATAATTTTCATACGCTATTAATGCAGCAGTATTAGTAAATAAAGTCATAATAAACTCCTATGTAAGTTACTATTTATATTATAAAGAAGAGATATACTCTCCTAATTGACTAATTTCATCATCACTTAAAGATAGTACTTGGCTTTTCATCACACCTTTCATTGCAGAACCGTATGTTCCATTTTTATAGCCATTTAGTGCATCAATTACTTTTTGTTTATCCCAACCTTGAATAATTTGAGATTTTCCTAAAGCTTGTTTTTCACCATTTAAACCATGACATCCAGAACATTTTAAAAATAGTTGTTTACCTACTTGTGTTGATTTACTACTTGAAATTATGTTATTCATACTATCTTGAATTTTTTGACTTGATGATTTTACTTCTTCTTTTACTTTTTCTGTTATTTCACTACTTTTTTTTGATAAATCTTCAACTACTTTAGATGCCTCAACACCTACTTCTTTTGAAGTTGTAGATACTATCTCTCCTATTTGTTTAGAAGCTTCTTGAACTTTTTTTGATATTTTTTCACTTGAATCACTAAGTCTATTTACTAGCTCATCATCTTTTTTTACTTCTGTGTTTGTATCAGTTGTATTTACACTTACACTTTTATCATCAACTTTTTGCGTTGTTTTCTCTTCACCACAACCACTTAATAATAAAATTGCAACAAATGAACTAACTAAAATTTTTTTCATAAAATAACCTCATCATAAATTATAAATATATTATCCTATAATAGGATTAAACTAACATTAAACTCCATTTCTAAATATTAACTTAAAGTATCATATTTGAAAGTAAATTCACCTTGTACAAAATCTATTTTAACCTTTCCACCTTTTTTCAGTTTTCCAAATAATATCTCATCAGTTAATTCATCTTTAACTTTTTGGCTTATTACTCTTGAAAGTGGTCTAGCACCCATTGCTTTATCATAACCTAAAGAAGCAAGTTCTTTTTTTGCTCTTGTAGATATAGTGATTTTTACTTTTTTACTTTCAAGTTGTTTTTCTAAATCTTCTATAAATTTACCAACAACTTGAGTTACTATTTCAATACTTAATGGTTTAAAGTTAACAGTAGAATCAAGTCTATTTCTAAATTCAGGTGCAAAGAATTTATTTATAGCTTTGTCTTCATTTAGATTTTCATTTTTTGCAAATCCCATAACATTTGCTTCTGTTGCTCCAAGATTTGATGTCATAATTAATACTACATTTTGAAAATCTGCTTTATTACCACTATTATCAGTAAGCTCAGCATTATCCATTACTTGAAGAAGTACAGACATTAAATCTGGATGTGCTTTTTCTATCTCATCTAATAATAAAACACAATGTGGATGTTTTCTAATTGCTTCTGTTAATAACCCACCATTTTCAAAACCAACATACCCAGCAGGTGCACCAATAAGTCTTGATATTGTATGAGCTTCCATATATTCACTCATATCAAATCTTTCAAAATGAATACCTAATTGAGTTGATAATTCACGTGCAACTTCTGTTTTACCAACACCTGTAGGACCTGTAAATAAAAAACTTCCAATAGGTTTTTTGTCAAGTCCAAGTCCAGCTTTATTTCTTTTAATTGATTTTACAATTGTTTTAATTGCTTCATCTTGACCAAATACTCTTTTTTGCATATTTTTTTCTAAACTTTTTAGTAAAGAAATATCTGATTTTGTTGCAGATTTTGGTGGAATATGAGCCATTTTTGCAATTACATTCTCTATATCTTCTTTTGTAATATTAACAGCTTTTTTACTATTTTTTGATTCTATTTTTTTCAAAGAACCAGCTTCATCTATTACATCAATTGCACTATCTGGTAAAAATCTATCATTTATATATTTTTTACTTAACTCAACTGCTAATTCAACTGAAGCTTTACTATACTTAACATTATGAAACTCTTCATATTTTGATTTTAGTCCTTCTAAAATCGTAACAGTATCTTCAATTGATGGTTCGTTTATATCTACTTTTGCAAATCTTCTGCTTAGAGCTTTATCTTTTGAAAAATCATTTCTAAACTCAGCAAAAGTTGTAGCACCAATACATCTTAATTTTCCATTTGATAACATTGGTTTTAATATATTTGAAGCATCCATTGCACTTCCACCAACACTTCCTGCACCTACAATTGTATGAATTTCATCGATAAATAAAATTGCATTTTTAACTTCACCTATCTCTTTTAAAAGTGCTTTTAGTTTCTTCTCAAAATCACCTCTATATTTTGTACCTGCAAGTAATGAACCCAAATCAAGAGAAAAAATCTTCGCATCTTTTAAAGTATCTGGAATATTCTCTTTAGAAACTTCAAGAGCTAATCCTTCTGCAATTGCAGTTTTACCAACTCCTGGTTCTCCAACTAAGACTGGATTATTTTTCTTTCTTCTACTTAATATTTGAATCACCCTTGCAATCTCATTTTCTCTTCCAATTACAGGGTCAATTTCACCTTTTTTAGCTAACTCTACAAGTTCAACCGCATTTTTATCTAATACAGTAGATTTATTATCTTGCTTTGACAACTCTTCATCTTCAAATTCATCATTTCCATTATGAGAAATCTCTTCTAAAATATCAACTTTTTGAATTCCATGAGATTTTAAAAGATATGAACCATATGAGTTCTCATCTCTTATTATAGCAACGAACATATCCTCAACTTTTGCATCTCTTTTTCCACTTGCTTGAGTATGAGCTACCATTTGTTCGATAGTTTTTGTCAAAGATATGCTTTCTATTGGCTCATCTTCTATTCCCTCTGGTAAAACAGGAGTATTTTCATCTAAATATTTTTTTGTCTTATCAAATAACTCATCATTATTTAAACCTAAATTCGTAAGTAAACTCTCTATTACTTCATCATGTAATGTCATCAAAAAAATATGTTCTAATGTCAGATATTCATGCTTACATGACTTCGCGTAACTTACAGCTTGTGCAAAAATACTTCTTAATTCATTGCTAATCATAGTCTTACTCTTCTTCCATTATTGCTTTCAAAGGAAATCCTCTTTCCCTTGCTAGTGTTGTTACTTGAGCAACTTTTGTTGCTGCAATTTCATGTGTATAAACACCACACACTTCTTTACCTTTATTATGTATATTTAACATAATCTGTGCCGCATCGTCTTGTTTTTTTCTAAAAATATTAACTAAAACCTCTATTACAAAATCCATTGTCGAATAATCATCATTTAGTAATAATACTTTATACTTTTTTGGTTCTTCCAATTTTATATCATTATCTAATTCTACTTCAAATTCATTAGCCACTTCAAACCTTTTTTCGATAAAATACTAAATATAAAATATTATACCAAAAAAGAAATTACAATGATAAAAGAAAAAAATTACTATATAAACAAAAGCTTATTCATAAGTGCGACAAATACAGATGTTGGTAAAACTTATGGATGTAAGAAATTTGCAATTGCACTTACAAATTTAGGATTAAAAGTTGGTTATTTTAAACCTTTTGAAACAGGAGTTATTGATAAACCTCTTGATGGTTCAGCCATGCTAGAGTTAGTAAAAGAGCTAAATCCACAGTTTGATTTTGACATCAATGATGTTGTTCCTTATCAATTTAGACTTCCAGCAGCTCCATATGTAGCTAAAAATGATACAAAAATTGATTTTGATTTTTTACTTAAACAAAAAAAGAAATTAGAAGAAAAATGTGATGTACTTATAGTTGAAGGAGCAGGAGGATTGCTTGTACCTATTGAAAAAGATATATTTATTATTGATTTAATTAATATGTTTAATTGTGAAGCTATTTTAATTACTCCTAGTAAATTAGGTGGAATAAATGATACTTTACTTAGTATAGAAGCACTAAAAACTAGAAATATAAAATTTGATTTTTATATTAATTTATATCAAGATAAAGATACATTTGAAGAAGTATCTTTACCATTTTTAAAAGATTATTTTCCTAAAATTAATTACTTACAGGAATTATAATTTTAAAATTAGCACCAAGATAATTTTTATCTTGGTATTTTTTATTTATATTTTCAACTTTTATATTTCCATTTAGATGCTTTATAATAATTTCTCTAGTCATATAAAGCCCTATTCCTGTACCTTGACTTTGATGTTTAGTTGTAAAATAAGGTTCAAAAATTTTATTTAATATCTCTTTTTTTATTCCACCACCATTATCCCAAATTTCAATATAAGCAAAGTTTTCATCTTTGTATAAATCAATATAAATAACTCTTTTTTCTTCAAATTGATTAATCTTATCTGTTAAGATATCTTTTGCATTTGTTAATATATTTAATATAGCTTGAGTTAACTCACTTTTAATAGTATGTACTTCTATATCTTCTGTATTTAAAACAACTTCAATATAATTATTTTTAAAAGAAGAATCAACAATATTCAATGAATCATTAATGCAATCTTTTAGATTAAAATTCTCTTTTTGTTTATTTTCTTTAAAAAAGTTTCTAAAATCTTCAATAGTTTGAGATAGATACTGTGTAGTATTTACTATTGATTTCAAATCATCTTTTATCTCTTCTGGGGACACTAAATTATAATCAATTTTAATAGCAATTCCACTTGCAGCTGTACTTATTGTACTTAGAGGTTGTCTCCATTGATGGGCAATGTTTCCTATCATTTCTCCCATTGCAGCCATTTTTGATTGGTTAAAAAGCATTTGGTCTTTTTCTCTATTTTTAAGTACCTCTTTTTGTACCTCATCTTTTAACTGTTCATTTAATAGCTCTAGTGCTTTTGTTTTCTCTTTTACTTTAGATTCCAAAGTTGCATTTATATTTTTTAGTGCATTTTTTTGACTCTCTATATTATTTTTGTAAGATTTGAAAATCATCTCTATTCTTTTTGATAAAAAGAAAGTCAATAAACTACCAATCAAAATAACAATAAATGCGATTTTTATACTATATGTTATAAAGTTTTTTTCTTCAATTTTTTTATTTCCAATAATATCAATAATTGTTTTTTCTAAACTTTTTAAATCAATACTATTAACTAAAACCCAATTCCACTCTTTTATATATTTAAAAGCAATTAGGTTTTCATAATTTTTAGTCCAATAAAAAAATGTTTTTTCATAATCACTATTTCTATAAAGTTCAACTTTTTTAATAAAGTCTTTATCTTGAATTTTCAGTGATTTATCTTCACTTTTATTTAAAATATTATTATTTTTATCTAATACAAATATTTTTTGTTCACTACTATAAGCTAAAGAGTTTATTCTATTTAATACATCTTGCTTTAATAAATTATCAATTATTTCAAAGTATTCACCATAACCTATAAGCCAATGATATGGCTCAAACTTTTTTATAAAAGATATTTTTTGATAATCACTTAATTTATTGATATTTTGTTTTAAAGTATAAGTTACATAACCTTCATCTTTTACTTTTAATAACTCTTTTGATTTTAAAATAAATTCATGATGAGCAACATCATTTGTATTTGTAATATTTTTATTTATATAGTTTTTATTTGAAGGATAGATGATAGGTTTGAAGTTTTTATTCTTAATATCTATTAAAAAGAAATAACCATTGTTATCAAGGTTCATCTGCTTGATTATATTTATTAAATCTTTTTTTGTTTCACTTTGCCTTAATATTCCTGTATCTTTATTGTATTTGTGTAAAACAATGTTATAAACTAACTCAACTCTTTTTTGAATTTGTTCATTTATAATATTTTTTGTAGTTGATTTTTTATATAAAATATAATCATTTAAAGTATCTATTTTTTGTGAAAGTTTGTTTTTTTCTTCATTTATAAGCTTGGCTTTTAGTTTAGAACTATCATCAATAAACTTATTTTCTAGTTTATTAATTTGAGTAAAAGTTACTAAAGTAGTAACTAATATAATTAATATTATAGGAGTAAATATTATTAATTTAGATAAGTATTTTTCATGAAACATTTAATACACCACATCTTCTTGTTTATAGCCATTGTAAAACTTTCCTATAATAAAACGCAAATATAATAAAACCAAAACCAATAATGTATGTTATTATATCTAGTGAAGTTAAACTTGCCATTAAACCAATAAAAAGTGTAGTAATAATATTTGCTAACATAAAAATCATATCATTATATGCCAAAACCCTACCAAGATATTTTTTATCACAATTTTCTTGAATTAGTGCATAAGAGTAAGACCAAATTGTTGTAGTAAAAAATCCAGTTGCAAAAAGTCCTATTAATGCTAAATAAAAATTAAATTGAAAAACAGCCCATAGCCAAATACCTAGTGCTTGAAAAATCAATATATAAAAAAAGCTTTTTTGATTTACAAATTTACCTATTAAATATGGCCCAACCATTAAAGCTAATGCTCTTACTGCATTTGAAATACCAATAGACAAAGCAGTTGCAATCACATATTTATACTCATTTTTAGCTAATAAAGTAACCAAAGTATCAAATGAAGTTAACCCCACACTTGTATGTAAAATAATAAGATGTACTAATATTTTATTACTTTTGATATATAAAAATCCGTCTTTAATAATTTTGAAAAACTTATCTTTTATATCTGATTCTTCAACAATTAAATTAATTTTTACAAATACTAAAATCGCTATTAAAAAGAAAGAAGCATCAATAATAAATGCTGTTTTTATCCCCACAAAATTTACAACAAATCCACTTACTGCCATTGCAAAGGCATAACAAAATGACCAAATTATTGAGTGAATTTCATTTGCTTTTCTTAAAGCATCACTTTTTAAAAGTTTTGCAAGTAAAGACATCTCTGTTGAAAAAAACATAGAAGTACAGCTCATTCTAATAAAAATAAAAATTAATAGTAACCAAAGATGCTCTTTACTATTAATAAGTAAAAAGCATAATGTCATCAAAAACTCTGTAATTAAAAGAGTCAGCATTAATCTTTTTATTTTAAATCTATCTATTATTGCACCAGAAAATGGAGCAATAACAATTGCAGGTAAAAAGTGCATAGCTGTTACTAATGATATAGCAAAAGAAGAACTACCAAATTGTACTAACATAGTATAAATTGCTACATTTGAAAATGCAGCTCCAAAATATGAGATAAATTGTACTAAAGATAAATCTCTTACAACTTTATAATCTTTGAAAAGTTTACGATAAGTCAATACTTACTAAGACCTCTTGATACATTGCACTAGAAGAAGATTCGTCACTAGAGTATGGAGTTATATAGTTTGCATTTTTATTTCCTGCATAACATAACACACAATTTTCTTTTACATCTTCTGTAAGTTTTACAATAAATTTAGCTTTTCCATACTTCGATGTTAAAGTAACATTATCTTCATCATTAAAACCTGTTTTAGGATTTAAGTATAAATAGTTATCTATTTTAAAAGATGAATTTAAACTCTTTTTCTTTTTAGCAGTTATAAAATAAAACTCATTTTCTAACTTCTCTTCATAAAGATGATTTACTTCGATATCATCTATAAACTCAAAATTATCAAATTGGTATTGTTCTACGCTATTATTTATATAATAATCTAATATCTTTTTTTCGTCTTTCAATCCATCATAATTAAAACTCTCAAATAGATATTTAGATAAATCATACTCACTTATTGAGTTTTCATTTGCTTCTTCTACTTTATTAGAGATTGCTTTATATTGGTGTCCATATGATAATCTAATATCATTTTTTTGTAAAAATGAGCAAGAAGGAATTATCAAATCAGCATATTTACAAGTATCATTATAAGTTGTTCCCATTAAAACAACAAAACTATTTTTTAATCCATCAATAACTCTTTGTGTATTTGGTGCACTCACAACTGGATTTCCACCTTGCACAAAAACTAAATCATATTTAGAAAAATCAACTTCAGTTACTTTCTCTTTTTTATTTTGAGTTTGCATATTAAATTGGTTTTCATAACCATATTTTGAATTACTTAAATACCAAACACCACTATGTTTCTTATGGTTATGTAATCCTAAAAAAGCTGCAAAAGAATCAATACATCTAGTAATATTTGCACCTTCATAATATTTTTGAACTCCAAGACCTAAAACTAAAGCAACTTTTTTATTCTCAATAATTTCAAAAAATCTATTTATATCTTCCAAACTAACACCAGTAGCTTCTTCATACGAAATCACTGGTCTACTCTTTGCTAAATCAAAGAACTCTTCACTGGAATTAAATCTTTCACAAAACTCTTCATCTTCTAAATCTTGCATATAAGCAAATCTAGTAAGCAGTAGTGCAAGTTCATAATCAGTTTTTGGATTTAATGCTAAATGTAATTCTGAGTTTTTTGCAATATGCGTTTTTATTGGGTCAATAGTAATAAATGTCTTATCTTTTACAAGTTCATACATATGAGAAGATGTAACAGAAAAGTTTCTTCCCCATACTATAATTACATCTGCTTCTTGCAGTTGTTCTATTGGTGGATTTACAACTTCTTTTCTATTTAAAGAGATTCCATAACCTCCTCCACCATCACATAAACTACCTTGAGTTAAAATAGAACCATATTTTGCAAAAAAACTTTTTATACTATTTTGCATAACACCAATATTTCCACTACCTTTATAAAATAGTGTATTTTTAGGTTCTACATTTTTAAGTTTAGAAACTAAAATATCAAGTGATTCTTTTAAAGATATTTTTTTATTATCATAAAATGCATCTTTTAAATAATCTTCTTTTGTACAAGAGATAAAATTAGCACACAAATTTCCATTTGTAGGAAAATGCTCTTTATTTCCTCTTATTTTTCCATTTACTATTACAGCTTCACATGCATCATAACAATCAAGAGGGCACGCTACTGTTTTATTTGAACTCAATTTTTACTAACCTTGAAAATTTTTTAACATTTGGAACATAAATTTCAACTCTATAAGAAGAGATATGTTCACTATCAGCTACTATGTAAATTTTTGTAATCTTTAAATCACTTTTTTTATCATCTAAATATATATTTTTATTTTTAATAGATTCAATATCTGCAATTGGTACAAAAATTGTAAGTTTACCTTGACTTAAATCTTTTGATTCATAAAGTAAAGTACCAGGAGTAACATAATCGCCATTTTTTACACTAATATTATAGATATAATTATTTTTTTCTAATAACTTTTTATTTTTAATACTATCTTTTAAGTTTGCTATTTTTATAAGTGCATCTGCTTTAGAAGTCTCTAAATTTATAACTTTTAATCTTTGTGTATCTTTTTCAAAATCTGATTTCGAAGATACTTTTTTCATTCTATTATAATTTTTACCCTCAATATCTATCATTGTTTGAATAGCTTCTAACTTATTTTGAGTCTGTTTTAAATCCACTTCATCTACAAATGAATCTAATTTTATAACTAATGTATTATTAGCTCTTTTACCCTCAATATCTTCGTTTGAATAGATTACTTTTCCACTTACAGCTGCTTTTACTTTGTAACTTTCAACTGGTTCTAGCTTTGCATAAAATACAGAAGCAAACATAAAATTAAAGCTTATTAGTACAAAAAATAGATATTTCACTTTTTACCTTTTTGTTTTTCCATTTGTTTTATTATATTTATTATATCTTTTTTTACTGTTTTTATATTAATGTTCACATCTTCTAATTTAAAAATCAACTTATCAAGCTCATTATCTTTTTTTATATATGCTGCTAGAATTTTTATTAATTCAGCTTTAGTTTTTGATTTTTTAAT
The DNA here is from genome assembly GCF_004116725.1 of Arcobacter sp. CECT 8986. Classification (NCBI taxonomy): domain Bacteria; kingdom Pseudomonadati; phylum Campylobacterota; class Epsilonproteobacteria; order Campylobacterales; family Arcobacteraceae; genus Arcobacter; species Arcobacter sp. CECT 8986. Next base: position 159,710 of record NZ_PDKG01000003.1, read on the forward strand.
TCTAGTGACAATATTACTATCTTTTTTTGAATTTTCTCTATTTTTCAAAATCAGTTTATAAATATATATAGCAATAAAAGAAAATACTATACCTAAAAAGAAGAAAAATATATTTTGTTTAATAGAAGATGTTTTTACTTCTTTTATAACAACTTTTTTCTCTTCATCCAATTTTGTTGGTAAATATAATTTTTTTTGCTCTTTTTTTACTTCATTTACTTTAATAAAAAAAGAATCACTCTGTTTTGTGATTATATTTTTTGTTTTATTATCAAAATATCTTAACTTTATAGCACCTATATTTATACTATTTAAAGGAACTATTGAAAAAGTTTTTTCATACTCTCCATAATATTTTGAGTCTATAACTTTTGTATTGATTTTTGGTTTATTTTCAAAAACTTGTGCATTTTTTATATCTAATTTTATATCTTTTATATCATCAATATTTCCATAACCATCAATTTTGATTTTGTATGTTATTGAATCACCTTGATTTATAGTTGTTTTATCAACAGTTGATTTTATATTAAAATTACCGATTAGATTTACATTAGATGGAAGTGCTTTTGTATTTATACTTAAAGCATTTGAATAGACTTTTTTTATTTGTGCATTTTGTTGAATAAATCCAAAATTTGCAAAAGGGTCTGAACTTTGATTTATTATACTCATATCTATTCTAAAAGGTTCAATTTTTAATTCACCCTCTTTTTGTGCAAACATCAAATAAGTCAACTCATTTACAGTATAATCACCATCTTGATACTGTTTTTCATCTTTTAATTGCTTAAACCAAAAGTCTTTAAAATTTGCATTTGAAATACTTAAATTATTTATATTTAAAGAAGAGAGATATTTAAATTTTAGTTTTACTTTAAATGCTTCTCCCACATAAACATCTTTTTTTGATGCAATAATTTGAAAATCAGCATAAGAAAAATTTGATTTGCTTACTTTTTGTTTTTTTACTACTATTTGATTTGTTTTCTCTTTTTTTCCATCAATTTCAAAAGTAAAACTAGGAATAGTAAAATCTTCTTTTGGAAAAAGTCTATATTTTCTAATCAAACTTCTTGTCATAGATGAGTTTACAATATTTATAGATTTTGAAGTTGAAATAGTTTGTACTTTTTCTTTTGAGATATTTTCTATTTTAGGAAAAGTTACATCAGAACCAGTTGCTTTAATAGTAAATATGTAAGGTTCATTTTCAGTAAATGTTGTAGGTGCATTTATTTTTACATCTGCAAATAGTATATTAAAAAATAGTAATATTATAAAAAATGCTTTTATTAGTTTCATCTTAAAATTCTACAGTTCCTTCAATTGCAAAATTTGCTCTTGAATCAAGTTCAGCATGGGATAATACAGCAAGTTGTAATCCAAATTTTTCATATATTTCTGAAATTCTTTTTCTTAATAATGGATCAACAACCATTGCAATTTTACCAAACCCTTTTGCTTCAACTTGTTCAATTAACTCTTTTGTTTTTGTAACCAAATTATTTATCTCAGAAATAGATAGCATTAACTGAGATACACCGTGTTGCTCTTGTAATTTTCCAATAAACTGTTGTTCAATATCAGGCTTTATCGTAATAATATGTAAAACACCATCATTATCTTTAAATCGTTGTGTAATTAATCTATAAAGTTTACTTCTTACATGCTCCAATAAAACATCAGGAGCTTTAGTAAATTCTGCAATATCTGCGATTGATTCTACGATTGTTAACATATCAACAATTGGTATTTTTTCATGTAATAAATCTCTACAAACTTTCAATAAAGAACCATAAGAAGTAACTTTCATAGCCTCTTCTACAACAATTGGGAAATCTTTTTTTAATCCATCAATAATATCTACAATATCTTGTCTTGTAATAATATCTTCGGCATGTTTTTTAATAATTTCTGATATATGAGTTGAAATAATTGTAGGTGCATCAACTACTGTATATCCTTTCATCAATGCATCTTCTTTTAAGTCTTTATTAATCCAAGTTGCATCAAGTCCAAATACAGGCTCTTTTACATGTAAACCTTTAAGCTTTTCATTTCCAATTCCACCCATTGCAAGGAGTTTATCCGTCTCAACTTTACCTTTTACTAAAGGAATTCTTTTAAGGTATAGTTGATACTCATTTTGCATCAAACTTGCATCATCAGAGATTCTAATTTGTGGAATAATAAAACCTAAATCAGCAGCAATAGTTTTTCTTATTCCTTTAATTTTATCTAATAGCTCAGAATCACCTTGAACTAATTGAAGTAATCTAAATCCTAGTTTTAACTCTAAAACTTCAAGTTTCATAATATTTTCAATAGCTTGACTTTCATCTGGAGCTTTTTTCTTTTTCATCTCTTTTAATTCTTCAACACTTTTTGTAGTTTTCGCTGTTTTTTCTGGAGTTTGTTTGAAAAATCTTGTAATTGCATTATCTTGATTATTTTCAACCATGTAAATTGTATACCCAATAAACATCATTAAAAACCCCATAACAACCATAATACCAGTTGGAAATCCAGGAACCATAGAGAATAAAATCATTCCTATACCAACTAAGATAAGTGCTTTACTATCTTTTACAAGTTGAAGTACAGATTGGTTTGCAAATCTATCTTCATCCATATTTGAACGAGTAATAATAATAGCAGTTGCAGTTGATAAAATAAGTGCTGGAATTTGAGCAACTAATCCATCACCAATAGTTAAAATAGTATAAATTTCTCCACTTTGAGATACAGTCATATCATGTTGGAAAAGACCAATTAATAATCCACCAATTAAGTTAACTAAAGTAATGATAATACCAGCAACGGCATCACCTTTTACAAACTTTGATGACCCATCCATTGCTCCATAGAAGTTTGCATCTGAAATTAACTCTTTTCTTCTTACTTGTGCTTCTTTATCATCAATAAATCCAGCATTTAAATCAGCATCAATTGCCATTTGTTTACCTGGCATAGAATCAAGTGTAAATCTTGCTGTAACTTCTGCAACCCTTGTAGCACCCTTTGTTACAACCATAAAGTTAATAAGTACTAAGATAATAAATACAATAACACCAATAACCATATTTCCACCAACAACAAACTCTCCAAATGCGGAGATAATAGAACTTACAGCTTCTGGACCATTATGTCCTTCACTTAAAATTGACCTTGTTGTTGCAATATTTAAGGACAACCTAAATAGTGCAAGAATTAAAATAATAGTTGGAAATGTTGTTAAATCTGAGGGTCTTTGAATATATAAAGATATTAATAAAATAAGTAGTGATAAAGATAAAGATACCACCAAAAAAAAGTCTAGTATTCCCTTTGATAAAGGAACGATGATAATCATCAATATAGCAACAAAAAGTGCTACAACTACTAAGTCTTTTGACAGTATCTTTCTTATATTCATTTAAACCTAAAACTAATTAATAAAGTTAACTAAAGATAATTCATTCATTTTATTGATTGTTGAATATAATGAAGTATATGTTAACTCTAGTGCTTTTGATTCCATAGCAACTTTAGCTAAATCTGCACCTGATGTATCTTCATACAATACATTAAAGTGTGTTAATTTTGAAGATAATTTTTCATATGAAACTTCAAAAATTTTATTTCTCACACCTAAATCTGAATGTGCTTCATTTACTGTATCAAATGAAGTATTTATTTTTGCTAATCCATCTTTTAAGATAGCATCAGCTTGAGTTTTAGAAATTGGTGCACCATTTGAATCAACTTGATTTAAAGCATCAATTACATCATCAAAAATATCAAAGATATTCTCTTTTGCTGATAATGTTTGACCTGGAGTTGATATTGCATTTGTTGTTTCATATGTTTTTGGTGTAGTTGCTGGAAGAATTTCCGTTAAAGGCATTGTTTCACTAGTTACACCATTTTCATTATTTTTAACAAGTTCTGGTACAGCCGCATTAAGAGTCCACTCATTTCCTTGTTCATCAACTACTCTTTGATCTGCTGTAAAAGTAAGTTTACTTCCATATACAGCTTTATCAGTAGTATTCATCATCAAGTCAAATCCAGTTACACCTCGTTCTCTATAAGAACCTTCTTCTACTGCAACTTTTTTTAAATATCCATTACCTGTATATGTCACATCTCCTGTAACTGGGTCTTGTTCAAAAGGAGCTTGTGTACCATTTGTTCCAGAGAAAAGATATTCACCATTTGCTTTTTCATTTGCAAATAGAAGTAAACTCTTTTTTATACCTTCAACATTAATAGCAATACTACCTCTTGAAGTTGCTTGTTCTGTATCATTTAGTGCTCTTAATATTTCTGTTTTTGCAAGAGTCATTTTATCTTTGATTGAACCAACTGCTGTATCAGCTGTATCATTTTGTGCAGTTGTTATTTCAATTTGTTCTTTCAATCCTTCAAATACATTTACTTTATTTTCTAAATATATTTGTCTTGTAAAAACTAAAGAGTCGTCACTACCGTTATCAATCTTCTTTTTAGTACTAGATTGATAAGTGATTCTATCTTGCTCTGTATTTAACAAATCTAGTCTGTATAAAGACTCACTTAATGTATTAATCATTGTAGCACCTCCTTAAGTTTTTGAACAATCTCTTGAAATGTGTATTGTTCTTTAGTGCCTTGAGTTAAAAATTCTCTAATTTTCTCTTTTTTTGCAAGGGCGCTATCTAATTCTGCATCCATACCAGGTTTATATGCACCCACTCTAACCAATACTTCATTCTCTTTTATAAGAGATAATACCCTTTTTAACTTTAAAAAATAATTATAATGTTCATCATCAACAACTTTATCCATAACCCTAGAAGCGGATTTTAGTAGATTAATTGGAGGATAAAAACCTTGTTCTGTTAAATCTCTTGTTAAGACAATATGACCATCTAAAATAGACCTACTTTGATCTGCAATTGGGTCATTCATATCATCACCATCAACAAGTACTGTAAAAAATGCAGTAATTGAACCCTTTGAATTACTACCTGCTCTTTCCATTAATTGAGGCAATAGTGCAAAAACTGAAGGTGGATAACCTCTACTTACAGGAGGTTCTCCTGTACTTAATCCTATTTCTCTTTGTGCCATTGCAAATCTTGTAACAGAATCCATCATTAAAAGAACATCATGACCTTTATCTCTAAAAAACTCTGCAATTGCCATAGCTGTAAAAGCACCATATTTTCTCATAAGTGCAGATTCATCTGATGTTGCAGCTACAATGATTGTATTATCTAAATTATCACCCAAATTAAAGTGAATAAACTCAGGGATTTCTCTTCCCCTTTCACCAATTAAAGCAACAACTTTTATTTGTGCTTCACACCCCTTTACAATCATTCCCATTAAAGTTGATTTTCCTACTCCACTTCCTGCAAAAATACCAACTTTTTGACCCTTACCTGATGTAAGCATAGAATCTATTGCCTTAACACCTGTTGAAAATCTTTGATTAATTATTGCTCTTTGAAGTGCGGGCATTGAGACTTTGTTTATAGCTGAACTTTCGTTTATATCTCTAATTTTACCCTTGTCATCAATTGGCTCACCTAAAGCATTTACAACTCTTCCAAGTAAACCATATCCTGTTTTAACATTAAGTCCCTCTTTTTGTAAAAATACTTTATCATTTATTCTAAATCCTTCAATAAATGAAAAAGGAACTATTGTAAAATCTAATTTATCAATTGAAGCAACCATACCTAATACAGTATAAAGATTTTGAGTTGATTCTATTTTTACTATATCTCCAACTGCAACTTCAATTCCAACTGCAACTATTGTTGTACTACTTATATGTTTTATTCTTCCAAAAGGAATAGATAGATTACTCTCATCTATGCTATTTAAAAATGCATCAATATCAATCATTACATTCCATCACACATTTTTTTGTATAAGCTATCTGTTGCTCCTGTAATCTCTTTACATTTCTTAATATATTCATCTTGTTTTTGCTTATTTCCTAATGTTTCATAAGATTTAATAATCTCATAATATGACCTTGCTAAATCATCTGGTTTTATTTTTCTATTTAAACTTAGCCCTTCAATCAAATAATCTAAAGCTTTTTGTGTATTATTCTTACTTTTTTCATATTTTGCTAACTCTTGCTCTACATAAGGTGAGTAAACCCTTGCTTTATAATCTTTTTGTTTATTATAGAGTCTATTTAATATATCATAAGCTTCATCATTTTCATTTTGAGCTAATAAATAAAGATAATATTGATAATAGAAATCTATAATCATAGGATTATTTTCATTTGCTACAATATAATCTTTATTTTCTTGTGCATACTTATAAAATCTCTTCATTGCTGAAGGTTCATTTAAAGCATTTAAAATCAAAAATCTATATAAAAACTCTTTTTTTAATACTTCTTCATCATTTACCATTTCAACTTTTGCAGAGAAAGTATTTGCTTCATCAAGTTTATTTAATTTATAAGCCATTTGCTCTAAATATAAATAAAGTTGAGCATCTCTACTTGAATTAAAAGCATCTTTTGCAAGCATATATGCTCTTTCATAAGGCTCTTCAATCATACATTTGAAAAATTTATCTTTTGTATCTTTATCTTCAATTAGTTTTTGTAAAGTCTCTCTTCTTGATGTTCTTAATGTATCTTTTAATAAAGCACACTGACCTTTTTGTAAATACTCTTTTATCATCTCAATACTTACAACATCAAAAATATCATTCATACTATCATAACCAAATCTTCGAACTATTGTATTTGATATTTTTTTATAAACTCGTTTTTTCTTTAGTATTGTTTCATACTCTTTATTTTTTTTCTCATTCAAAAGTTCTTGTAAAAGTACTTTTTGTTGCATTGATTCTGATGTTACATATTTATTTGAGATAATACTTGGTTTTACTTTCCCTTCTCTCATAAATATCTCATCAATATACATTTTTGCTTTATCTACATATTTACCATCAGGATATTTTGCTAATAACTCTTCATATAATTTTTTTGCTTTTAATAGATATTTAGGTGTACCTTCATACATAATCATATAAGTATTTGCAAGTTTAAAAATAAAACTTTCTACTGCATCTTTGTCTTTTGTTCTTTTTATTAATTCTGTTAAAATTTTCACACCAAATTCTGGCATTTTTGCATTTACTAGTTTATCAACTTGTTCTAATGCGATATAAGAATCAGTTGCATAATAGTTTATATTTTTATCTAAAACTTTTTTTATTAGTTCATATGCTCTATCATATTTATTATCTGCAATATATACATCAAATAACTCATCTGCAACTATTGTTGCAACAAGCATATTTGTAGTTTTTGTTAGAACTTCATATAATATTCTTTCTGCTCTATCATACTTAAATTGATACTTATATACCTTTGCTAAATGTATTTTTCCATAAGCTTTTGTAACGCTATCGTTAAAGTTATTTATAATAATATCAGCAAAATATTTTGCTTCTGTTGTTTTGTTTGATTTTAATTTTAAATCAACTAAAAGCATATAAGCTTTTGCAAGTTGGTCTTCTCTAATTTTTGAACTATTAATTGCTTCTTCAAGTTCAACTGTTGCAGAAGTTATAAATCGTCTTGATTTTTTCTTCAAAGATAATTCTGCATATAAAATATAGATATCTGATTCTAATAGTTTAATTTTATTTTTGTTTTTAAAATCTTTTATTTGAGTGTAAGCATCATCAATCTTACCATCTCTTGCTAATTTTCTAGCATTGTTAATAATATCAAAACCATCAGCAATTGCTTGCTTTTGCTCTTGAGAAATCTGTTCATTTGCAGAATTTATAAAACTATAATAAAAATCTTTTTTTGCAAATGAAAAAATAGTAAAAAAACATAATAAAATAATAACTTTCAACTTTTACCTTTTATTCTTTTTTAACTCAAATACATATGCAAATATCTCTGCAATTGCTTTATAAAATTCACCAGGTATTTCTTGCGAAATTTCAATTTGGTCATGTAAAGATCTTGCAAGTGCAGGATTTTCAATGATTGGAATATCATTATCCTTTGCAATATCTTTTATTCTCAATGCTATAAAATCAATACCTTTAGCAACTAACTTAGGAGCTTGGTCAACTTGATTATCATATTTTAAAGCAACTGCATAATGAGTTGGATTTGTAATAACAACATCTGCATCTGGGACATCCGACATCATTCTTTTCATAGACATTTGCATTTGAATTCTACGAATTCTAGCTTTTACTTGCGGATCCCCATCCATATTTTTAAATTCATCTTTTATATCTTGTTTACTCATTCTTAAAGATTTCATATAATAAAATCTTGTAAAATAAAAATCAATTATAGCAAAAATTATTATAATTAAAAGTATTGCACCTAAATAATAAATAATTAAATTTACCATATTGCTTAATGCAGCATGTAAACCCATATTCATCATTCGTAAAAAATCTTCGCCTGTTAAAAGCATCACTATAACCATTACAGACATAATAATTATAAGTTTAAAAGTAAGCTTTAATGCCTCTCCTGCTTTTTTTAATCCAAAAATATTACCAAACCCTTTAATAGGGTCTAACTTTTGTAAATCAAACTTCAAAGGTGTTGCAACAAAACCAAATTGAGTCCAATTTGTAACTAAAGTTAATAATACAACAAGTGCAAATAAAGGAGCAAGAGCTAAAATAACAGTCATTACAACAGTATATGTAATTGTATAATATACTGTTGCATTTAAATCCTGTCCTATAAAACTATAAATATACATCATCATCTTTTGTATTTGTATCCAAAAATGGCTTGAAAAGAAAAGTAAATAAATACTCCCAAAAAATAAAATTGCTGCTCCAGTAACCTCCATTGATTTGTTGACGTTACCTTCTTTTTTGGCATCTTCTATCTTCTTGGGCGTGGGTTCTTCTGTTTTGTCGTCATCATCAGCCATAAATCACCTCTACTGGAATTTATCAATAAAAAAGTTAGTAAAAGATTCTGCAAATATCTGCATACCAAACATCAAAAATAAAAATATAATTGCAAATTTCAATTGAAATGTAATAACAAAAGGAGAAAATGCAGGCATAGATCTTGTTCCATATCCATAATAAATATCAAGAATAAAAGAGATAAAGAATAAAGGAAGTGCAAATGCAAATGCAAATGCAAATAATCTATTTATCTCATCAATTATTATTTGTATTCCATCATATGAAAAAATATTAAATTGACCTAAATGTATCATAGAAAAACTCTTTACCAAAATTGTAAAAGTCATCTCATACATTCCTGTTTCAAAAAATAAAACCAATGCAATTAAGTATAATAACCTATTTACAATACCTTCTTGTGTTCCTGTTGAAGGGTCAAACATATTTGCCATAGATAAAGCAGTAGAGTATTCAACTAACTCTCCCATAATTCTAACAGCAGAAAAGACAACTTGAACAAAGAAAGAAGCAACAAGACCTAATGTTATCTCTGTAATTAAAGATAATACAAACATATCTTGAGTTATTGTATTTTGAACCTCAACAAGAGGAAATAAAAAAGTTGTAATAAAAAATGCAAATGCTACTCTAATTGTTGGATTTATTGAATTATGTCCAAAAACTGGCATAAAAGCTACAAAAGCTAGTATCCTTGCAAAAAGAAGAGAAAATTTAAAAACAACATCTTGATTTAATAGTGATAAAAAAGCTTCCATTACATATAATTTGAGATATCTTCTTCATTAGATTTTGTTTTATTCATATTTGCAATAGAATTTAATATATCATTTGAAGATGTACCTCTTTGTGAGCCTTGTCCTTGGCCTTGATTATATCCACTTCCACTATTTCCATTACTATCATCTGAATTAAAATCTAAGTTAAATTCAGTATCTGAATCAAAAGTTCTTAATAATGCACTTCTTAATCCTGATTCATTATTTGTAAAAGCATCAAGTGTAGAAGAGTTAGAGATATTTAAACTAATACTTAAACTATTTGAATCTCTATCACCTTTTCTCATCATAATAGCAATATTCCCTAATTGTGCAGGCATTAAGTTAATTCTAAAAGCAGTAACTGGTGGTTTATAGTTTTCATACATTCTTCTTGCAATATCAGACATCATAGAAGACATTTGTTGTTGCGCACCAATAATTCTACTTTGAATACTCATAGCAAGTGTTGTTGGAACATTTACAGTAACATCTGGTATATCAGTTTGTACTTGTTGAGGATTTGTTGTTTGTTGGTTTTGTTGTGTTTGTAAACTTTGTGAAGCTTGTGTAGATAATTTACTTTTTGCTAAATCATCCATTAAATCTTTATTTAATGTCATTTTTTCAATAAAATTATCTCTACTTATATCTTTTACTGCTGCTTTTTCTATTACTTCAACTTTTGCATCTGTTAAATTTAAATATAGCTTTTCTGCACCTTTTTTTATATCTGATACACTATTTCCATCTTTTACAGTTTTTACACCTTCATACTTAGCAATTAAAGATTGATTCTCTATACTATTTTTTTGAGAACTTAAATATATATTTGTTAAAAAATCATTTTTTTGAGCAGCTTTATCTTGAACTTGATTTTGTTGAACTAAAATAGTTTTATCATCTTTTACTTTATTATCTTCAACTACATTTTTTTCCAAAACTTTTTCAGTAGCTATTTTACTATTTTCAACACTATTTGATAATTTTTCACTAGTTTGTTCTTTTTGAGGTACTTTTGCTGATTCATCTAATTTATTTGAAGATAAATCTACTTTTTCATTTATATTTGTATTTAGCTTTGATAATTCTGTTGCAACTTTTTCATTTTTTGGTGAAGTTAAACTATCTGAACTATTTGAAATATTTGTAGATATTTGCTCTTTTGGATTTTTTTGTTCACTTGATAACTCTTGTGTATTATCTTTTATATTCTGTGAAGATTCTTTTGTCAAAATCTTTTCTTCAACTTTTGAATTATTAATCTCTTTTGAATTAGCAGATTTATTTTCTAAAGGTGTTTGTTTTATTTCTGTATCATTTAAAGAATCATCAACTTGCTGTTTATTACTATTTACTAAAGTCTTATTATTATTTAGTTCTTTATTTGATGCTACTTTACTTTCTTGAGTGTTTACTTTTATATCTTTTTCTTCTTTAACATCAATATTATTAACTTTTATCTCTTCTTTTGATTCAACTTTAGTATTATCTAAAGATTTTTCATCACTAATATTATCTTTTATATTTAGATTTTTTGACTTATCTATATTATTTTGTTGATTAACTATTTTTGTAGAGTCTTGTGTTGCCTCAACATTTTTAGTTGTAGGTTGTTTATTTTCTATTTTAGAACTGTTATTTTGAGTATTTTGATTTTTTATATTTTCTGATAAATTACTATTTTGATTAATAACTTGATTATTTGTAACTTGAGTTTGAGATTGATTTACAGTTTCAGTTTTTACTTGTTCTACTTTAGTAGTTGAACTATCTTCATTTTGTGTTGAATCTATTTTATTATTTAGTAATTCATCACTTACTTTAGTATTTTTTACTTCTTGAGTAGAAGTATCTTCATTACTATTAGTTTTATTTAGCAACTCATCATTTGATTTTGTTTCTGATTTATCTTTTGTATTTGTTTTATCTTTTGTATCTATATTATCAACTAAAGAAGAAGTATCTTTTTTTGCTTCATTTGGTGTTTTACTATTTGATTCATCTTTTAAATCAACTACTTTATTTTTTGAATCAACTTCTTTATTATCATCAGTTACTTTCTCATCACTTGATGAACTGTTTGTATTTTTTAAAATATCCGAAGAAGAATCTTTTTCTTTAGTAGATATATCTTTTGTATTTGTTTTGTTTTCTTTGTTTTCTATTTCGCTATTTTGCTCTTTAGATGTAATAGTTCCATCTTTATTTACGTTAGTATCAGTAGTATTTTTATCTAATTTTGTAGTGTCACTATTTTTAGTGCCATCACTTGTTTTAGTAGTTATATTTTTCTTAGCTTCTAAAATCATTCTATCTAACATTGATAATGATTTTTCATTAGTTTTAGAAGTTTTTGTTTCTACATCTTTACTATTTGAATCAGAAGAATCATCTTTTTTTTCAGTTTTTGAAACTTCAGTTGTTTTGTCTTTTGGTTCAGTTTTTGAAGAAGTAGTCTCTTTTGTATCTTTATTATTTGCAACTATATCTTTTTCATTGCTTTGTGATTTATTATCAATACTTTCATCTTCATTTTTAGAATTTGCCACTTTTTCACTACTTTTTTGTAATAGCGAATCAAATAATGAAGTTCCTTCTTTTTTTGAAGAAGTAGTCTCTTTAGAAGATGAACTAACATCAGATTTAGTTTTTGATGTTGATAATAAATCAATTTGTGCCATTATTTAGCCTTTTAATATATCCAATGTTTTTGTATCTATACTTTTATGTGTATTAAAAGAAGCAATATTCGCTTCATATGATCTTTGTGCTTCTATTAGATTTACCATTTCAATTACTGGGTTTATATTTGGATAAGCAACATATCCTTCTTCATTTGCATCTGGATGTGCAGGTTCATATCTCATAATTGGGTCTGCATCATTTTGAACAATTGATTTAACACCAACCCCTCTTAATTTTGCATCGTTTATATCTTTTGCAGAATCTTCATCAAAACTATCGTCGTTATTAGCTTTGTTTGATTTATGCATTAATACTTCTTCAAAAACAACATCTTGTTTTTTATATGGACCACCATCAGCAGTGTGAGTAGTTTGAGCATTTGCTATATTTGCACTTACAATATTTATTCTTGTTCTTTGTGCACTCATTCCTGAAGTTGCAACATCGTAACCATCAAAAAATCCCATAAATACCCCTTAATTAAGCTTGGATTCTACTAATTTCTTTAAATGCAGCAATCGCTTTATTTTTAACTTCTAAACCTAATCTTAGTGATAAGTCAGCCTCTTCTATTCTTTGTGCAGCTTCTTGTAAATTTGTAACTTTACCAGTTGCAATATCATTCATAGCATTATACCCATCAATTTGTCTATTATTCACATCTTCTACTGCACCTTTTAACAAATCAGAAAAAGAGCCGTGATTATCATTTTGTTGTTTATTTATGCTATTGTTTGATACACCTAAAGAACTAATTTGATCATTAATTGAAGAAATATTCATTTTTACCTACCTTACTCTTTTTTTTCACCTGCATTTGCAGCATCTTGGATACTTAACTCAGCCAACATTGCATCGATCTTCTCAGAATTATATTTAAAATCTAACTCTTTTCTTTTATTGTCTAAGTTAAATAACAAAATTATCAAAGATAGCATCATATTAGAGACACCCTTTAAAACGACAGTTACTCCTACGATACCAAAAAGCATCTCTAAAGGAGTAAATAATTCTGCATTAATTACAAAAAATATTAGCGTTGCAAAAAAGCCAGTAGCGATATATAATTTAAATATACCACTATTTACTACATTTTGCGAGAACTTTTCTACTATCATAGTATCTACAGCTCTTTATTTAAAACACTAATAAGAAAAAATATATTTCTGTAATATACAGACACACTAACTACCTTATTTGATATTTCTTAGTAATGCATCTATTATTAATTGCAGTTGTCTAGTTGAGCTATCATCTCTAAACTCAAAACTAAATAATTTTCTTAACCGGCCAGTTGTTGAAATATTTGCAGATGTCGATACATTACCTATATATTTTACCATAAAATTTTTATTTAATCTATTTTTTTTTGCTAAATTTATTAAAGAATTTGAAATTGTATCGCCTATTTGATGATTTTTTGTGTGGTTAAAACACAGCATAAGCTGTTCTTTATCTTTGGACAACATTTTCATTAGAGCATATAGGTCTGTAAGGGCACTTGGATCAGTAGTTGTTACTGCTAAAATATTATCAGAAATTGCTAAAAACTCTTTTACATAATCATTTAATCCAGCACCAGTATCAACTAAAACTATATCAAATTTATTTAAACTGATAATGTCTTGAACTATACGTGCAAAAACAAATGAATTAGAATAATTTGAGTATCTATAACCACTCTTTCCCGCAACTAAAAATACATCTTTGTAAGCAGTTTGTAAAAGTACATCTTCTACTGTAACTTTTCCATCAATATAATCAAATAGTGTATATTTAGGTTTTATATCAAAAAGTACTTGCATATTTGCTAAGCCAATATCTGCATCAACTACGGCTACTTTAAATCCTCTTGAAGAGAGTAAATATGCAATATTACCAGCAAATGTAGACTTTCCAACTCCACCTTTTCCTGAAGTAATAGTAACAAGTTTTGTTTTTGATTTTTGAGAGTTTCTTTTTGTTAAGCTAATTAGCTTACTTGCTTGACTTGATATAGAATTAAACACTCTTATCTCCTTGGACAAGAGTTATTCATAAAACAATCTATTAAAAAAGATGCATCTGAGACAATTAAATCATCAGGAACATTTTGTCCCACAGAAAAATATGTAATTGATTTTTTTGTTTTATGTGCAAAAGATATCAAGTTACCAAAACTTTTAGTCTCATCCAATTTAGTAAATGTAAGATAATCGATATTTAATCTTGAATAATTTGCATAAATATCAGTTAAATCACTTTGCTTTACATTTGCAGGTAGAACTAAAATCTTCTCAATTGGCAAATCCTCTACCCTATTTTGATACTCATTAATTAATTCAATTTTATCAACATCATATTGGCTAGAACCAGCTGTATCTATAAATATATAATTACAATCTTTTAATCTTAATAGTGCTTCTATTAAATCTTCTGGATTTTTTACAACTTCTAAAGGTAATCTCATGATATTTGTATAAGCTTGCAATTGCTCAATTGCACCAACTCTAAATGAGTCTAATGTAACAATACCAACTTTATAATTTTGTCCTAATTTATAAGCATATCTTGCTGCTAGTTTTGCAATTGTAGTAGTTTTACCAACGCCTGTTGGACCAACCATCATAGTAATTTTTCTTTGATGTTTTCTTAATGGTATTTCATGCTTAATAGGCAGTATTCTTCTTAAAATTAATTTGAAAAAATCATTAACTTTCTTAGGATTTGCTTTTAATGCAACTGGAAGTTGTTTAATAGTTTTTTTCATAATTGTATAAGTCATCTCTTGATCAAATTCATTTTGTTCAAAAAGATTATACATATCAGCAAATTCAGGAGGAATTGTCAAATCATAAAGTTGACTTTTAGGATCCCATAATGTTTTTTGTACTTGTCCTATGGCATCTTGCATCTTTAAAATTTCAGCTCTAAAGTCATAAACTGAAGCTTGAAATTTTTCATCTTTTCTTGGGTCTTTACTAATGATTTTTTTTGTATATGTTTTCTTTGCTGGAGCAGAAGTTTCATCTTCTAATGCAACAACAACTTCATACATATCTTTATTACCATCTTTTGCACTAGAGATTTTCTTTGTAGAGATTACAATAGCCTCTTCTCCACACTCCTCTTGTGCTTTTTTTAAAGCAACTGTTGGTGTTTCACCAAGAAATGATAGCATATTCATTCGGCTCGTCCATCTTTATATATTTTTTCAACTTTTCCATCTCTTCTTTTAATTCGAATATACTCATCATTTTGATAAATTATCTCTCCATTTGTTTCAATTTCTAACGCACCAAATTTAAATACAACAGATTTCTTTTTGAACTCTTTTATATCTTTAGTACAAATAACTGAACCTTTTTTTATATAGTGAGTAGCTTGATAAACAGCTCCATTTAAATCTGATAATTTTATAGGTGTGCAATACCCTTCTTTAAAACTATCGACCCTTCTAATCATTAAATCTTTAACGTCAATTTTAGCTTTATAATTTATAACTTTTTTTGTAACAATTAAATCAATTGCATTTGCGTTGATTAAAAATAATGCAATTATTAAGCTAAGCCTTAACATCAAGTATATTTCCTCCATTTTCCCTTGCAATTTCATCAACAATATCTTTATACATTTGTTGTACTGGTAGCACTATTGATGCAAGTTGTTTATTTAATGTATATAAGTTTTTTAATTCTTCTTCTAAGTTATCTACTTTTTTTCTATAAATATTAATATCTTCACCATTTTGCATTGATTCTACTAATTTTTCATTTAATTCTGATTTTAAATTAGTAATTTCAACGATAGTGTCTTCTTTTTTTTCATTTCTTTCTAATAAATTTTCATGCTTAGCTTTTTTGATATCTTCAATATCTAGTAAAAGCATATCTTGCATATATTTTGTAAGTTCTAACATTTTGTTAATTATTTCATCTAAATTCATGTTAACCTACTTATTATTTCTACTTAAAAAGTCATATAACAATTGACTAATTCCAAGATTACCTTGAGTATTTTGAGATAGAGTTTCTGTATACATACCTTTGATGATATCAGAACCAGCACCTTCTCCAGCAACATTTGTGCTTTTTAATGAAATATCCATTAATTGTTGAGCAAAAAAAGCTTCAAAATCATCACTAACTTTTCTTAAGTTCTCATCTTCTAATTTATTTACATCAATATCTTTTAATTTATTGTCATCATATTTATTATATGTAACTAACGGTTTACTTAACTCTATCATTGTTCCAACCTATCAAAGAAATTTTCTTCATTAAGAATATCAGATTGATCATTTTCTGAGAAAAATCTAATTTCAACTCTTCTATTATCAGAAGCTACTTCACTTTTTGGATGATATGAAGCATAAGCTGATGCTTTCAATTGTCCAGGGTCAATTCTATTTTTTATTAACTCTTTTACTACTTCAATAGCACGTAAAGCAGACAAATCCCAATCATCTCTTGGTATCTCTTTATTTTTATATGCACCATTATCAGTATATCCTATAACCTCAATAGAAAAAGTTCTAGGAATTGATCTTATTACTCTTGCTATTTTAGCAATAAATCTCTTAGAAGATGCATCATCAATTTTATACTCAGCTGGTTTAAACATAACCGTTGATGGAATATCTAAAACAAACTCATTTTTACCTTTTGTTATTTGCATAACTTGAGTTTGGTCTGCTGCATTATTATTTTGACTTTGAACAAGTTCTTGAATTTGCTCAGTTGCTTGCTCAATCCCCTCTTCAGCAGCAGTCATATTATCATCACTGTCGCTATTACTATTATTATTTGAGTATTCATCTGTTTGTTCTCTAACATCAGAATTTTGATCTAGAAATCCCATAGCCTTTTTCATAATATCAAAATACTCTTCAACTTTTTTCTTATCCATAACAGCCATAGATAAAAGAAGAATAAAGAAAGTTAATAAAAGTGACATAAGGTCACCAAATTGAACAAGCCAACCTGGTAGACACTTAGGACATTCGGGACATTTTTTCTTTGCCATTTTTTACTCTGGAACTTCTACTAAAATAGAATTTAGTTTCATTTTTATATTACCAATTGATTCTTCTGCTGCAATCATAGAAGCACCCGATATAATAACTTCACAAGCTGTCATCTCAATATCATGTTTTCTTGATAATTTATTTTCTATAAGCCCTGCAAATAAAGTACCAATCATTGCTCCATAAAGAGTAGTAATTAAAGCAACGGCCATTGCTGGACCAACAGCTGAAGGGTCAGAAAGGTTTGCAAGCATTGCAACAAGACCAACAAGTGTACCAATCATACCCATTGAACCCGCTGTTCCACCAATATTACCAAACATACCAATCATAACACTATGTCTTTTGTCAATATGCTCTTGTTTTAACTCCAACATTGGTTCTAAAACTTCTGGTTTTGTACCATCAACGATTAGCTGAAAAGCCTCTTTTAAAAATGGATTTTGTTCTTCAAGAACTTTTTGTTCAATATGCATAACACCATGTTTTTTAACTTCTGTTGCATAAAAAATTACTTTTTCTACAAGTTCTGGTAAAGGTTCAGCTTTTACTTGATTAAAAGCTACTTTCATTGCGGGAGTCATTCTTTTTAATTCTGAAATTTCAAATTGTCCAGCAGTTACAGCTAATGTACCACCAACAACGATAATAACAGAAGGAATATCAATATATGCTCCAAAACCAGCACCACCTAATACAATTGCAAGACAAACAAGTGCCCAAGCACCAGCCATTCCACCTAAAGTACTCTTATCCATCTATTCTAATCCTAACTGGTTAAGTCTTAATGACTCATTTCCAATACTTTTAACTTTTAACCCAAATTTTCCTTCAACAATTACAGCTTCACCTTCACCAATTTTAACACCATTAACTAAAATTTCTAAAGGTTCATTTACCATTTGGTCAAGCTCAATAATTTCACCAATATCCCACCTTAAGATATCTTTTAATAGAAAATTCTTTGTTCCTAATCTTACACTAAGTTTTAGCTTTATGTTGAATAAAAGTTGTAGATTATGTGCTGAATTTTCAGAAAGTAGTGAACTAATACTTAATTCATCACTTTTTGTAGGAGTTCCTTGCTTTTGATTTGGTGATGGCTGACTTGGAGCTAATTGTACTTCATTGCTAGCATTATCATCAAATCCTGTTATAGAACTTAGAAATGGTAAAACAAGTTCATCAAAACTAATTATTATTGGTAATCTTTCTGAATCCATTGTCAAATCAAATTCATAAGAGTTTTGTTTTGATGCAATTACACTTGATTCAACTATTGAAGAGTTAGTAATTTCAAATTTTATAGAGCCAACATCTGGAAAGTTTTGTGCATTTGTTGATGTAGAAAAACTACCACAAATATTTGAAATAATTTCATTAACTGCATCTGCAATTTCATCATCAATGTGCTCTTTTAAATCGCCCATACCACCTAGCATAAAATATTCAAATTTTGTAGCAGATATTGTAGGAACGAAAAAAGACCAATTTGAAGAACCAGCTGCAAAGTCGAATTTTACATCAACTTCTATACATTGAGTCTGCTCTACTGAATCTTCTGATAATAAATTTACATTATCAATTGATGCACTTTTTGATAATAGTTGTTCTAAAGTATTTGATAACTCTTCTTTTAATATATTTGATAAATCTGATGCCAATTAAAATACCTTTTTATGATTGGTGTATTTGTTTTTCTAGTTCTTGAAGTAACTGAGCTTTTATTCTCATCATATCTTCAGTAGGATACTTATATTCAGATTCACCTCTTGTGATTTTCACAAAAAAATCTTTAGAGTTTCTGTTATATCCAAATTTTACATTATCTAAAATGACTTCTTTTTTATCAGCCATACTTGAACCAGAGGCATTTTTGTACTTTTCATCTGGTACTATTTTCTCTTTGTTATCTACTTCTGAGACTTTTTGTGCTTTTTCTGTTTGATTTAATTTTGCATTATCTATTTCTGCAACTCTTCCTAGTTCCATGGTACACTCCTAGAAATTTGTATATTCATAGATTATATCAAAAAAAAAATAAATTTTAACTCTTTTACAAAGATTCTAAGAACTCATCTAATCCATCTAATTTAAAATCAATCTTGTTATCAATATATTTTGTTCTAAAATATTGTTTAACACTTGAAAATTTAAGGTCTTCTAAAAGTTGAATACCAGTTAAAAAATCTGCATCATCATCATCTAGTAGTGCTTTTATTAATGATAGTTGAACTGAAGCTTCATTATATTTTTTTTGGTCTAATAAAGCAGCAACTTGTAAATACATTGTATATTTATCTTCTAATTTATACTTACTTTGTATATCTTCTAATATTTTTAATGTTTTTGCAGAATCACCTCTATACAACTGCACAACTGCTTTAGTTCTTAAATATGAAGGTTTATCATCATTTTCAATAGTTAAATTTGCTTTTTCAAAAAGTCCAATCGCTCTTAAAATATCAAAATAATACTCAGTCACAATTAGTGGTCCCTCTAAAAAATTATCATTTAAATATAAAGGTACACTTTTTTGTAATCTAGAAAAATATTCAAAATCATTCTCATGCTTTTCTCTTTTTACTAAATACATCAAATAAACAAAAGGATCTCTAATATTCTCTTGTAATAGCTCATGATTTGAAGTCTCTTTATTTTCTTCTTTTTCTTTCATAAAGTCTATTGCTTTATAAAAAATACTATCTTTGTAATATATTGGTTCATCTTTTACATTATATGTTTTATCTATAAAAAGATTATATAAAGATAGTGCAAAATATTTATACAAACCATTTGGTGATTTAATATTTGATTTTATATATTCAATATCAGAAACTTTTTTATTTATTCTTTTTGCACTAATTAATGTCATAACTGCATAAAGCTTATTACCAGGATTTAATTTATATGCTTTTTGGAAAAATTTATAAGCATTATTAAAATCAAAAATCTGAGCATATGAAAGTGCTAAATTATAGTATACATAAGATTTTGTATCATTTGTAATAAGAGTTTTTAAACTATTTACTCTAATTATTGGGTCTTTTTTTATAATATCAATAAATTTAGCATTGTATTCAACCATACTCTCTAAACTTTTGACATTTTGCTTACTTTTAAAAATAAAACCTTTAGAAATATCATAAATAATCTCTTCATTATCAGAAAAAATATAAGGTGCAAAATAGAAAATATAATCTATTTTTCTTTTTGTTGAAAAATTTGTTATAAAATCTAAATACTCTTTTGAACCATATTTGTCTTTGTTAAAATATATTTTCAAAGGTAAATCTAAATTTGCTTTAAAACCTGATTTTCTTTTATTTAAAAGGTCAATATTATCTCTTAATTTCTCTAAATCATTTGCTTTTAAATCTCTATATGTCATTATCCATATAATTTTGTCAAGTAGTTCTTGATTAACTGCTTTCTCTTTTGCTAATTTTAGATACTTCTCAGCTTCAGTATAATCTCTAAGTTTTAAATATATCAATGCTTTTTTTAAGTTCAAAGGAAACTTCATACTATTTAAAACTTTTAATGCATTTGGATAATCTTTTAAAATAATTAAAGTATCTGCTAACATTCTTTTTGAGTGTTCAGTTAAATTCTTATGTTTTTTTGCAATATCAATAATAATATCTAAATATCTAGTATCTTTTGATATTTGATATAAGTAATAGCAAGCAGACATATAAGAGTAAGTATTTTTATAAATAGCCTTTTTATAGTTATATATATTGTGCAGATACAACTTTGCATTTTCAATTTCACCTAATTTATAATATGCAATTGCTATGTTTAAAAAAGATGGTATTTTTATTGCTGTTGCAGTTTGTTTAAAAAGTTCAATTGCTTTTTTATACTCTTCTTTTTCCATCATAAGTACAGCTTTATTAAAATCAAACTGTAAAGAAAAACTATTTTGTTTCTCTTTTATTTTGTCATAATTAAATATTATTTCTGGTTGTGATTCTATTTGCTCTTTTTGTGCATAAGAGACTGTACAATAAAAAAGTATAAAGAAAAAATTAAATAATTTTTTTTTCAAAATATTATGCCCTTAAACCATAGTATTTACTTGAGCATATAATTCTTCTGCTCTCTCTTCTAATATATCAATTTTATGTTTCAACTCTGCATTTTCTAATTTTGCATGTTGTAAATCATTTCTTGCAACTTGAAGAGTATCTTGATTATTTTTAAGTGTTGATGTACTAACTTTTAACTGTTTTTCATATCTTTCTATAATTTTTTCAAGTTTTTTATACTCTTCTTCCATTAGATTTTTCTCTTCATTCACTTTTCTATATAAAGATTTATAAACATTCATACTTGAGAAAAAATATAATAAAAGAACTCCAGCTAAAATTAATAATAAGAAATTTTCCAATTTTGACCTTTTTATAAATAAAATAGGACAAAAAGTCCTATTTTATTATCTATCTTTTCAAGTTGATTAATGTATTTAATAACTCATCAGATGTAGTAATTGATTTAGCATTTGCTTCAAATGCTCTTTGGAATACCATTAGGTTAACCAAACTTTCACTTAAGTCAGCTGTACTTAACTCTAATGTTTTAGATTCAATTTTTGCTGTTTTTTCGTTGTTTACATTATAAATTGGATCACCTGATTCAGTAGTTTTAGCAAGTAAGTTGTCTCCTGATGGTAATAATCCTCTATTATTATTAAATAGTGCAATTGAAACTTGACCAATAGCAAAATCTACACCGTCTTGTTTCATTGTAATAAGACCTGTATTATCAACATTAAATTCACCAAATGCAGAATCACTTAATCCAAGTGCATCAAGTTTTAATTGTAATGAATCTTGAGTTGAAGTTTGCTCAATTGTATTTGTAACTTGTAAAAATTCTGCTCCTGCACCTTTTCTACCACTATAATCTGCATTTTTATCAATTACAGTACCATTAGTTGGTCCACCTGATGCATCTGTAATAGTTGTACTAAATTCTACATCATAAAGTGAATCTTTAGTTGAAATAACTAAGTTACCATTTACATTATCAGCAACTAAATATTGTGCAAAAGTTGAATCTGCATTTAAATTAGCTACCGTTGTATCTAAATCACCTCCAGGTAAATTAATTGCAGGTACTGCATTTATTGTATCTGGTATTTCAATATTTCTTTTTAACTCTTTATCATAGATTGAAAAACCTAAAGTATAATTTTGAGTAAAATCTAAATCATCTGAAGTATATACATTTCTTTGAGTACCAGTTAAGGCTCTTGATAATGCATCTTGAATACTTTGAACTGCACCAACACCAGTACCAGCTTGAGCTTCTGTTTGACTTAGTGTTTCATTTATTTCACCATTTACAACAACACTATTACTTGTCTCTTGAGCTGAGTTTATAATAAAATCTCTACCAGGAACTAGTGATCTTATTTCAAGCATACCTTTTAATACTTCTGTATTTGTTGTAGTGTTATCAAATACATCAGAATCTTCAAATTGAGCATCTCCATCTTGGTCTATAACATTATATGCTGTTATACCAGGAATAGTAGAAGATATTTTATCTGCTAATGCTTTATATGTTGCTATTTTACTTGCTGCAAGATTAAAATTATTTGCAATTTCTGGGTCATAAGAACCTGCACTTAAAGAAGTTGCAGGAGTACCACCTAAAGTAATTGTAGCACCTGTATTTGATGCAGTTATACCAGCAGTTGATAAAGTAGAATTTGCCCCTATAGCAGCAACTAAACCAGCTGCAATATCAGTAGTTGTATCACCTGAAGCAGCTGTATATCTAACTTCTGTTCCATCAATTGTTGCAATATAAGTATCTTGTGCAGCAGCTGTTATATTAATAGTATTTACACCAGTTGTTGATGTATTTCCAGTATCAACTGTTGCTTTAAATGCATCATTTGCTGTTGTACTTACAAATAGTTGTGATACAGTTGTTCCATCAATAGAAACAGAAAGTTGGTCATTTTCTCCTTTTATTGTATCACCTTGAAAAGAGATTTGACTCTTTTGTGCAATAGAAGTAGCAGATGGCCCATCTGGATTATTTTTTAAATCTTGAAGTTTTTGAATATAATCTTGCTTTAATTCTTCAAT
This sequence comes from Arcobacter sp. CECT 8986, assembly GCF_004116725.1. Classification (NCBI taxonomy): domain Bacteria; kingdom Pseudomonadati; phylum Campylobacterota; class Epsilonproteobacteria; order Campylobacterales; family Arcobacteraceae; genus Arcobacter; species Arcobacter sp. CECT 8986. The sequence goes on from NZ_PDKG01000003.1 coordinate 183,199, forward strand.
ATCATTTAATTTTGCTGCTCTTGTTTTTAATCCTGTACCACTAAATACATCAGAAGCATCAGCTGCAACAGTTGTTTGATAATCAGTTGCTTTTCCTGTGATTGTTTCTACATATGTATCATGTCTAATGATTCTAGTTCCAAGAAGTTCTGAATAATCATTTGTAAACATTGTTGCATTTGGATTAGTAGAGATTACATCTTCATCAGTATCAAGAGCACTCATTGCCCACCCTTGAACTTCATTTCCTGCTGAATCTTGTAATGTACCATTATCTCCCATCCTAAAGTTACCTGCTCTAGTATAGAATGATTCGGCACTACCACCTTGCGTAGTATTTTTTACCGTAAAGAAACCATCTCCACTAAGTGCCATATCATAATTAACACCTGTAAGTTTTAAGTTACCTTGTACGTATAATTTTTCTGCATCTAAAATTTTAGAACCTTTACCAATTCTATCTTGGTACATTTGATCTGCAAATGAGATTCTCGATGCTTTATATCCAACCGTATTTACATTGGCTATGTTATTAGATTCATTATCTAATGCTGTTTGTTGTGATGATAACCCTGAAATACCAGTCCAAAGTGCTCCAATCATGATTTATCCTTTTAATATAAATCTTAAACATCTAATAAAATTAAATGTTCAAATAAAAATACTTAAGATTAAGTACTTATATTTAAACATTGACAATAGAGTTAGTTATCTTTTTAACTCTATTGCTGTTCTTAAAAATTCATCTGAAGTTGTTACTGCTTTTGAGTTTGCTTCAAATCCTCTTTGAAAAACTAATAAATTTGTTAAGTTTGTACTTAAATTTGAATTACTTAACTCTAAAGTCTTATCTTCAAGTGTATTATATCTACTTGCGTCTATTGGATCTCCAGAACCTCTTGTTTGTGAATATAAATTATCACCTTCTGGTTTCAAACTCAATTCATCATTAAAGTATGCACTTGAAATACTACCTACAATAAATCTATTATCACCATCTTTAGCAAATATTTTTCCATCACTAATTTCAACATCACCCAATCCATTATCAGATAAGTTTAAATTATCAAGTTTTAATTGTAACTCACTTGTAGTTAAACTTGCTTCGTTTGATAAATCTAAATTTGTTGTTATTTCCATAAATTTAGCACCTGCATTTTCAATTGCAGATTTCAAAGCATCTCTTGCACTAGTTACTAAACCTATTCCTGTTCCTTGTGAAGCATTTGATATACTATTAATTGAAGGTGCATCATTATTAACTGCTGCATCAGTTACTCTCATTTCTTGCCCTGGAATTAATGATGTAATAGTAACAATTCCTGAGTTATCAACTGTTGCACTAACTCCTTGAACTTCTGAAATTTTATCAGCAAATTTATTCATAGTTGTTTGAACATCTGTATCAAACTTTTGTTTTACATTTATATTATTTACTGTAACTTGAATAAGGTCATTTTCATCATTTAATTCACTTTGAAAAGAACCAAATTGAATTTGAGATACAGCTGCGGTTGATGCAGTTGATGCTGCTGTTGGATTAGAACTATAAAGTTCTAAGTTATTTTTATAATTAGTAATTAATGCTTGAATATCATTAATCTTTGAACTTGCAGTTTTAAATCCTTGTCCAGAGACTCCACTGTCGACTGCAGTTTGATTAAAGTTTGTACTTCTTGCATTTATTGTTTGGATTAAATTATTTGTAGTAATTGTATCACTACCTAAAAAATTAGAATAATTAGATGTAAATTGTGTATCTGCTGGATCTGTATTAACTACTGTTGAGCCCTGACTTTGAATACCATGAACTTTCATACCATCTGTACTTTGTAAAGTTCCATCAGAACCCATTTTAAAGTTCCCTGCTCTTGTAAAATATATATCATTAGTTCGTGGATCTTCAACTAGAAAAAAACCTTTTCCACTAATTGCTACATCAAAAGTATTTCCAGTTAATTTAAGATTTCCTTGAGTAAAGTCTTTTTCAACACTTTGAATGTTAGTTCCTTTACCATAACCATTTTGATACATTAAATCTTGAAAAGAAACACTATCTGATTTATGTCCAATAGTATTAACGTTTGCAACATTATTTGATTCTGCACTTAACGCTTTTTCAAAAGCATTTAATCCAGATATTCCGTTCCACATTCCACTAATCATAAATTATCCTTTAAGTTTTATGAAAATATTTTACTTACATTACCCATTGGAATTGAAGTAACTTCATCAGAATAAACTTTTGCTGTTTGACCAGTATAAGAATATGAATGATCTGTTACTGTTTCATTATTTTCATCTAAAATAACAGGCTTACCATTTTCATCTAATGCAACTTGACCTTTACTTTGAAGAACAATTTTTTGTCCAGTTTTTTCTCCATCATTTCCATAAATATAACCATCTTCATCATATGCTAATACATTGTTGTCTGCATCAGTTACAATATCTTGCATATATAGTATTTGTCTACCTTTTAATACCAGTTGGTCATCTTGAGTTTCAACTGAACTAATTGTATAAGCTTTTGTAACTCCACTATCATCTACATCTGTTGTTTCTACATTTTGACCAATAAGTGTAGAAGCATTTGAAAGTGCAGATTGACTAAATGTAGAAACTAATTTATCCATTGAATTTGCTAAAGACATATTAGTTTGCATAGTAGACATTTGCATTTGAGTATCCATCATACTTTGTGAATCCATTGGTTTTGTAGGATCCTGAAGTTTTAACTCTTGTAGCATTAACATCAAAAAGTCACTTGTACTCATCTGGTCATTACTTACAGAACTTGTATATGCATTTCCATATGCATCAGTTGCTGTATTAGTATTTATATCAGATGTTGAGTAGCCATTTGCATCTCTTTTTTTAATTGTGTTATATTGAGTTTCATTATAACCAGTATTACTTGTATAAGAGCCTGTATACATCCCACCTTTTGTAGTCGTACTATCAACTGCCATATTAAATCCTTATAATAAGTTTTCTTCAAAGAAATATCGAACTACGTTATCAGAATCCATAGCATCCTGCACTCTTACAGCAAGCTTTTCATCAATAACAATAATATCTCCTGTTCCTATGATTCTTGAGTTAACATAAATATCCCCACCAGTTCCAGCTAACTTATCCAAAGATAAGATATCTCCTTCTGTAAGGTCTAAAAACTCTTTAATTGTAATACTAGCATTACCTAAAATCACATCAACGACAATTTCGGTATCTACTAATAAATCATAGTCTCTTTCACTAATTTCTACCATTATATTACTTTTTTAAGATTTTGCATATATTATAACACAAAGTTTTGTATATTGAGATAATATGAGATTTTTTATAAGAAATTTATTAAATAACAGTATCTAAAGTCTCTAACATTGAAGCAACTTTTGCTTCTATATTTCCATCAAAGTTTCCTAAATCACTTGCAATTACAACTCCACCAGGAGCTACATTTACATCTTGTTGAAGTTCAATAAAAGACTCTAAATTCAACTCATGTCTTAATATTTCATAATCTCTAGGATTTAAGTGTATTTTTACTCTTGAAGCAGTTTTTATTTTTGATAAAAGATGAGATATAGTCTCTTTTGCTATTTTAGAAGAGTTTTCTCCAACTTCGATTGAGATAATTTTTTGTGCAATGGAAACAGCAGTTTTAAGTAGTTTTGTCTCCATTTGAAAAGTAGCTTGTTCAAAAAAAGTTGCATAATGTTTCAAATCTTTTATTGCTTCAACCACTTGTCTATCAATATCTCTTGATGCAACTCCACCTTGCTCTAAAACATCAACTTTTTGAGATAGTGTTGAGATTTGACCTGAAATTTTCTTCATCTCTTCTACTAAAGGGTCAACAGAAATTGGGATTTCTCTATCACTTAATGTAGCAATATTTTGCATCTGCTCATTTTGTGCAGCAGATTCTAATTTTTTATGTAAAAAAGTACCTAACTTATAATCTTGTACTTCATCATTAGAACTTATAACTTTAGCTGTTGAGTATACGTTACTATTTGCCATTATTCTTCATCCATATCTCTATCAATTACACCCTCTTCAATCATTTTTTGGGCAACATCTAACATTTTTCTTTGTGCAGCTTCAATATCTTTAATTTTTACTTTGTTTAACATCTCATACTCTTCTTTAAATCTATCACTTGCTCTTTGAGACATCGCACTTGTAATTTTTTCTAAATCTTCATCTGTTGCATTTTTCATAGCAACAGCAACATCAGCTGTATCAACATTTTGTAAGATTTTCATTACATATTCTGTATCTAAATTTAATAAATCTTCAAATACAAACATATTCTCTTTAATCTTAGTTGCTAATGAAGTATCAACCCCATTAATATTTTTAAGAATGTCTTGAGATTTTGGACCAACTCTATTTAACATATCAGCAACAACTTTAACACCACCAACATCTACAATAGAAGATAATAAAGATTCTAATTTCTTCTCTAAAATAACAGAAATAGTTCTAACTACATCAGGAGAAACATCTTTAATTGTTGCCATTTGCATTGTTACTTTAACTCTTACATCCTCTTCAAGTTGCATAAGTACTTCTGCTGCTCTTGGAGCTTCCATGTGAGATAAAATAACTGCAATTGTCTGAGGTGATTCATCTTTAATAAAATCTGATAGTTGCTTTGGATTAATTGCATCCAAATATGCAAATGATTGTGCAGCTAATTTCATTCTAGAAAGTTTGGCTAATACATCATCAGCTTCACCTTTACCTAAAGATTTATATAAAATATCTTTAGCATAATCAAAACCACCAGAACTAATAAAACCTTTAGAACGAGTATATAAATGAAACTCATCTAATACAGCTAATGAAACATCTTTATCAATTGAGTTTATTTGAGTAATTGCTGTCGAAATCTCTTCAACAACATTTTTAGGTAAATGTTGAAAAATTTTAACAGTTGCATCTTCACCAATTAATACACAAAAATGCGCAACTTTTTCAAGCATTGACATTCCTTTTAGTATTTCTCTGTCGATATCTTCCATTATCTACCTTCTTTTTTCTTACTTGTAAATTTTGCATCACCTTCAGATAATAATAGCTCAATCATTCTCGCCATTTCACCTGGATTTGTATTTATCTCTTTATCAAGTTCTTCAATTAAAATCTCATATTTAGCTGCACCCTCTTCATCAAGACCAGAAAGGTTATTCATAATTTGACTTTTTACTTTTGCTTTTAGTCTTCCTTTAGCACTTTGCATATCAAATTCATCTTCAAAACCATGAAGCATATCATCAATTAAGCCATCATTACTACCATCTTCTGCTTTTTTTGCAGCACTTTTATCACCTAATATTACAACTTCATGATTTACAATAAATTTTCTATAAAAAATGAATAATAAAATCGCTGCTATTAAGTATTGAATATATTCACTAAACTCTTTTAAAACTGACTTAACCATTGTTAATGTATCAGTGTTTCCTACTATATTACCATTTTCATCTACTGTTTGTCCAGAGGCTTCACCTAAAGCTTTAAGTCCAACAAATTTAAAACTTCTTACACTAACTTGGTCACCTCTTTTAGGGTCATAACCTATTGAGTCTTGAACAACTGCTTCTATTGAAGCTATGAATTCCTCTTTATTTTCAACATCATTTAACACAGTTGAATCAAAAGTTACTGCTGCACTAATTTTTTTAACTGTTGAATAATTATTATCTTTTTGGTCAATTACTTTTTTAGAAATTTCATAATTAGTTAATGTCTTTGTTGATTCATTATTTGATTTTGTACCTTGATTTGCTGCACCATCTTGAGGTTGTTCAATATTACTATCAACTCCTGCAACTGCCCCACCACCATTTGTTCCTTGAGAAGAAGCAGTTTTTTCTGTTGATTCTTGACTTCTAATTGTACCTTCTGGGTCATAAATCTCTTGTTGAATATGTTTTTTTATAAAATCTAAATTTACAGTTACTCTTGCTACTACTCTATTTGGACCAACTATTGGTTCAAGTAGTGATACAATTTTCTTTTCATATCCTGTTTCTAACTTAGTCTTATACTTATTTTGAGTCATAGATTTTACATTATCCATCTCATCTTTAGAGTGCTCTAATAATGTTCCATCTTGGTCGATAAGTTTAATATTTTCACTATTTAAATCAGAAACAGCAGAGGCAATAAAGTTTCTAATACCATCAATTTGTTTTTGAGTTAGATAAACACCTGGTTTTAAAGTAAGTACAGCAGATGCTGTTGGCTCTGTTTTTCTTTCAGTAAAAATAGTTTGTTTAGGAATTGCAATTTTTACACTTGCTCTTAAAATCCCAGATAAAGATTCTAAAGAACGTGAGAGTTCGCCCTCTAAAGCTCTTAAATACTTAACTTTATTTTCAAAATTAGTTGAACCTAAAGAAGATTTTTCAAAAATTTCCCATCCTACATGTTTACTTGTTGAAGCTTCACTTGTAACAAGTTTAATTTTCGCAATATTAATAAACTCTTTTGATGTTTTTAATGTTAAATCATTTCCACTTCCAATTACAGTAAAAGGAACTCCTGAACCTTCTAGTTCACTACTTGCTAACATTACTTGATTTTTTGTAAGATTTGAGGCAATTGTATAATTAAATTTTTTATCTTCAGCTTTTATGTTTGAATAAATTAGTAATCCAACTAATAACACAAAGAGAATAGAAAAACCTCCTATTATAACTGCTCTTTGTGCAGCATTTAAATTATTTACAAACTTAAAAAGTTGATCCATATATTATATTTCCTAATTAATTTTTCGAAGAGGCTTCAATAACTGATTTAAAAAGAGTTGAATCTTTTCTAATACTTGCTTGTATTGCATCAAAAATAACTTTATTTTTAGCCATCTCACTCATTTGTGTATCTAAATTTACATTATTACCATCATTTTGTTCTTCTAATCCTTTTACATCAACAACACGTTTTGTTGCTGGAGTTATATCATCAGAAAAAGAAGATAGATGATTTTTATCTGTTGTATATAGTTTAAGCCTACTATCATCAGCTTTTTTTAGTTCATTTTCAAAAACTAACTCTTTTGTTTTATATCCGGGAGTATTTATATTTGCAATATTACTTGATATTACTTTTTGTCTATCACCTCTAAAGTTTAGTTGACTAAATAATGTTTGAGTTACGCTACTTGGCTTCATTGCATATTATTCCCAATTTTATCAATTACATTTGAATTCATTTCATCAATTGCACTTATACCTTTTTGTGTTTGCTGAAATCTTCTATTTGCATCAATTAAGGCAACCATTGTTGACACAGTATTTATATTAGATTTTTCAAGAGCACCTTGCATCATTTCACCATCATTTAACTCTAATTGTTCAACTTGTGCACCAGGTTTAGTTTTATAATTGTTGTAACCTACTTTTTCTAAATCTTTAAAATCAATTTTTACAACTGATATTTGATTTATATAATCATCTTCTGCAACAATTGGTTCATTATTATTATCTAAGATATTTCTACCTTTTGAATCAACTAAAAAGTTATCCATAATTTTAAAAGAACCATCTCTTGTGTACTCTACTTGTCCACCTTCATTCATAACTTTAAAGAAACTATTTGAATCTTTTAAAGCAAAATCAAGTGCATCTCCTGTTTCAACAATAGGCCCTACTTCTTCATTTATATATTTTCCATCAAGCTTTGGAATTGTATTAGTTATTGTATTAATTTTTGTTGGAGTAAAGCCCTCTTGTTGGGCTCTATTTAGATAGTTATTAAATGAACCTTCTGTCATACCTTCTTGCTTAAATCCAACTGTATTAGCATTTGCTAAGTTGTTTGAAATCATATCAACTCTATTTAGTTGGTTTACCATTGCTGCTGCTAAAGGGTATGTTCCTTGATTCATATTATCTACTCCTTTTAATTTCCAAATTCTGCTATTAGCGACTCTAAATCATCATCATCTAAAACATCAGCAGTATTATCACCATGGATATGTTTTGCTACTACTATTTCTTGATGAGAACCTTCATCTTCAAAAAGGTTATTTAAATAAATAGAAAGTTTTCTAATTACTGCCATTACTCTTTCTATTTTTTGTCTATTAATATCATGGAACTGCATTAACTCCATTGCTTCAAAAATTTGCATGTTTTCAGCTTCAATTTTTGAATTAATTTTATTTAATTCCATTTTAATTTCATTTGCTTTTTTTAAGTTATCATCAAAAATATTAATGTTTGGAAATTTTTTGTTTAAAGACTCTAAAAGAGCTGCTTGTTTATTTAAAAATTCATCACTATTTTTAATAGTTTTTTGAATTTCATTATTGTCATCTAAAACATAACTCAATACATCAAATATTTTAGATGCTTTCTCTTCTGAATCATTAGCAACTTGACTAAGTTGATTTACAACTTTAGTATCATTTTCAGCAGGTAATGGAAATATTCCACTATCAATTTTATTCAAAAGTTCTTCCTCATCATCTATTTCGTCATTTTTTTGTTTGACTGTTTTATCTTCAACTACTGGTTCACTTTTTGGTGCACTATCAGTTAGACCATCTATTCCTGCTAAAATGTCATCAAAATTTTCTTCATCATTGTTACTCTCATCATTTGAAGGAGTATCACTATCTATATCTTTTAAAAGCTCATCTATATCATCGTTTGATACAGGTTTAGAATCTGTTTCATCAACATCATCTATATTTGATAAAATATCATCTAATTTAGCACTTGGCTCTTCAACTGAATCAGCTGTGATATCTTCAGGAATCTCTTCATTATCATCTTTTGGTAACTCAATCTCTTCTGAAGTTATCTCTTCTTCTTTATCTTCTTCAATGTTAGTTTCTGCTAATAATTTATCAATATCATCATTTGAAATTGTTTCAGATGAAGCAGAATCATCTTCCATTACTACTTCTTCAGAATTTTCGTTTTCATCTAAATCTAAACCATTCATCAATGATTCTATTTCTTCTTGACTCATACTCATTTTATAACCTTTTTATTTTAAGTCACTAAAATTTAGTTTTTTAATACCCCATCAAGTTTCTCTTTTAAAATATCAGCACTAAATGGTTTAACAATATAGTTATTAACACCTGCTTTTAACGCTGTGATAACTTCAGACTTACCACCCTCAGTTGTAATCATAATAATTGGAGTTTTTTGATGATTACCTTCTGATCTTACTTTTTTAACTAGTTCTAAACCATTCATATTTGGCATATTCCAGTCAGTTAAGATAATATCATAAGCACTTTCACTAAGCAATTTCCAAGCTTTTACACCATCTTCTGCTTCATCAAAATCATCTTTGGAAAAACCCAATTGCATAACAACATTACCGATAATTCTTCTCATTGTAGAGCTATCATCAACTATCAAAATTTTCATTATTCCAGCCTTTAAAACATTTTATTTTAAAAATTATTAACTATTATATTTAATTTGTTTTAAATTTACACTTAATATTTTAATAAAATTTTATCTAACTTTAAAAATTCTTTAAATATAATTTAATAATATGACTAAAGAAAGGATTCCATATGATTAGAGGGTTATATACTGCTGCCACAGGGATGAATGCTCAACAAAATCAAATTGATGTTACTTCAAATAATATCTCAAATGTAAACACTATTGGATTTAAAAAAGATAGAGCTGAATTTCAAGATTTAATGTATGAACAACTAAACTATACAGCTGGACAAACATCTGAAACTACAAGGAATCCTACTGGAATTGATGTTGGTATGGGTGTAAAAATATCAGGTGTTCAAAAGAGTTTCTTACAAGGTGATTTAAAAGAGACAGGAGACACTTTTGATGTTGCAATTGAGGGTAAAGGATTTTTAAGAATCACTATGCCAGATGGACAAATAGCCTATACAAGAAATGGTGCTTTTAAATTAGATGATGAAGGTGCTATGGTTAACTCAGCAGGTTATAGACTAGACCCAGAGATAATTGTTCCGGACAATGTAAAAGATGTAACAATTGCAAAAGATGGTACAGTTACTGCAATTGATGAAAATGATGCAACTGTTGAATTAGGTCAAATTACACTTTCAAGTTTTATTAATCCAGCTGGACTTTCTCCTATTGGTGATTCACTTTATAAAGAGACTGATGCTTCAGGAGCTCCAGTTGAAGGAAATCCAACAGAAGATAACTTTGGTAGTTTAAGACAAGGTTTAGTTGAACTTTCAAATGTAAAACTTGTAAATGAAATGGTTGATTTAATTACAGCCCAAAGAGCATATGAAGCTAACTCTAAAGCGATTACAACAACTGATGAAATGCTTGATACTGTTAATACATTAAAAAGATAGGAATTAGGTAATTTATAGTAGCTATGGATTTAGAAGAATTAAAAAGAGTTCGGAAAGAAAATTTTTTATCCCATAAAAAGAAAAAAAGAGAATATTATCTAAAGAATAAGTTAGAAAAAAAACTTTCAACTCAGATGAAAAAAAGAGAGATAATTGATTATGAGCAAGAGTTAAATGAATTTAACTTTGAAGAAAAAATCAAATCAATTATCAAACAACAAAAAGCACACGTAGATACAAGAAAAGATAGAATCGTTGCAAAGATTAAAGAGTACAAAAATAAAAAAAGAGAGTACTACTTAGAGCATAAAGATGAACGACTAGAATATGATAAAGAGTATAGAGAAGAAAAAAAAGAAGAATTAAGAGAATATAGAAGAGAGTATTATCAAAAAAATAAAGAAAGAATTTTAAAGAAACAAAGAGAAAGAAGAAAAAAACAAAAAATTAAAGATAAAGAGTAAAATATGGCAGAAAAAATAAATCTTGATGAAAATCAAAACGAAATTGTTGATGAAATAAAACTTGAATCAGATATTAATGACAATGATTCTTTATCACTTGATAATGAAATAAAAATTGAAGAAGAACCATTAAGCGAAAGTTTAGAACCAACTCAAGAAGCAGAAGATTTAGAAAAAGAGAACTTTCAAAATAAAGAAGAAAAAGACATAAGTGAATATGCCACAGATGAAGATGACTTAAGTGATTACAAACTACAAAAAAAACAGACTAAACTTCAAAAAATATTAACTGCTGTTGCTGCTATATTATTAGTTGTACTTACTATTGGACTTATTTTATATTTTACAGGTTTTTTTGATAAGAAAAAACCTAAAAAAGAAGAGCCTAAAATTGAGCAAGTTGTAGAAAAGAAAAAATTTGATTTTAAATCAAGAGATATTGATTCTAATGAGCTAAATAAAAAATTTAATAATTTAACAAAATATGACCCAACATTAGAAACACAAAGAATGAAAGAAGAAGCTAAAAGAAAAGCTGAAGAGGAAGCTAAGAAAAAAGAAGAAGCTGAAGCAAAAAGAATACAAGATATTGAAAATCTTAAAAAAGAGCTAGAAGAACAAAAAAAAGCTTTAGAAGATAGAAAAAATGAACTTGTAACACAAAAAGAAGAACTTTTAAAAATAAAACAAGAACTACTTAATGAAGTAGAAAGAAAAAAAGAAGAGTTAAAAAACTTAGTTGAAAACAAAGACCAAGTGCAAGAGAAAACAACTCAAGATGAAGTTGCAGCTACGAATCAAGAAATAGCTCAAGATGAAAATACAGATACAGTAAATACAATGCCAGAACAAACAAATCATACTGTTCCTAGCAATTCTAATAGTTTCTTACCTTTAATTAATGTAACAGTTTTAAATGGTGAGCTAACAAAAGATTATTTACAAAAAATTGAAAGAATTGACAAAAAAATACTTCTTTGTAGAGATAATAAAAACCACATAGAGATATATGTAGGTCCATATGAAATGCCAAGTGCAAGAAAAGACTTATTAAGTAAGTTTCTACAAAATGGATTTAATAAAGCTATGTTAGTTGATTTAACTAAAGAAGAGTTTAATAAAAGATGTAATTATTAGAAAACTTTTACGAGTTTTCTAATATTTCAAAACATGATTTAGTAAAAAGCTTTTTATTTTCTATATCAACTTTAAGTATATAAACTTCAGGTAAATAAGGTATTAAAAAGTTTTTTGGTAATTCTTTTTCAACTAATTTATCATTAGTTGTTACTTCTAAATAATCACTTACTGGATATCTATGAATATCTTTTATTTTTCCCAATACTATATCGTCTTCAATCACATCACAATTAATTATATCAAACCAGAAATACTCATCATCTTCTAAATCACAATTATCTTTTGTAACTTCTTCACTTGTAAATAGTTCTTGATTTGTTAATTTTTTTGCAATATCAATATCTTCGTAAGATTCAAATTTTATAACACTCTTTGATTTATTAAATGAAATAACTTTTAATTGTAGGTTTTTGTTTGTAGTAAATGTAGCACCTTTTTTAAACTGTTCAGGGAAATCAGTGTCTAAATGGATTTTTAAATCTCCTTTTAGACCTACTGTTTTTCCAAGTTTTGCTACGTAAATTTTATCTTTAGACATGTTTTGTTATTTTTAGTTTGATAACACTTGTATCTTATAAGATACACCATCTTTTGCTTTACAACCATTTGCCATTACTTTAAGTGCATTAATCATATTACCATTTTTACCAATTAATTTACCAATATCAGCGCTATTAGCTTTAATTGTTATTTCTGTAAATGTATCATCGATTTTCTCTTCTGATACATTTACTTCTTCTGGTTTACTTACGATTAATTTGGCATAGTTTTCTATAAAATTTACTATCATGTGAATATGCTAAATTATTTAGCAGCTAATTTTTTAACTTTTTCAGAAGGTTTAGCTCCAACACTTAGCCAATAGTTGTATCTTTCTTCATCAATTTTTAAAACTTTTGGTTCAGATACTGGGTTGTAGTAACCAATTGATTCAATCCATCCTGAATCTCTTCTTTTTCTTGAATCTGTTACAACGATTCTATAAAATGGTTTTTTGTTTCTACCCATTCTTGTTAATCTAATTACTGTCATTTATTTTTCCTTTTAATTTTATGTTTATAGTATTGAATTCTAAACTCAAATATTAAGTTTACAATTCAATACTACAACTGATTATATCTCTATCTAGGGATTTTTGGCATTCCACCAGGTCCCATTTGAGACAACATATTTTGTAAACCTTTCATTCCACCTTTTGATGAAAGTTTCTTAGCCATTTTAGAAGCATTTTTAAATTGCTTTAAAATTTTATTAACTTGTACTTCTGATAAACCAGAACCAGTAGCAATTCTTTTCTTTCTACTTGGATTAATTAAACTTGGTTGTTCTCTCTCTTTTTGAGTCATAGAGCCAATCATAGCTTTAATTCTTTTTATTTCATCAGAGTTTTCAAAATCCATATCTTTTAATGGTCCAGCCATTTGAGAAAGACCAGGAATCATTCCAATGATTGATTTCATTGAACCTAATTTACTCATCATTGCAAGTTGTTCTAAAAAGTCATTAAAGTTAAATTCACCTTTTTTTATCTTTTTAGTAACTTCTTTTGCTTTTTTCTCATCTATTACTGCTGAAGTTTTTTCTGCAAGTCCTTCAATATCTCCTAAACCTAAAAGTCTAGAAACAATTCTATCAGGAATAAAAACTTCTAAATCTGGCATTTTTTCACCAATACCAATAAATCTTAATGGAACTCCTACTTGATGAGCAATTGAAAGAGCAACCCCACCTTTTGTGTCACCATCATATTTTGATAAAATAACTCCATCAATTCCGATTTTTTCTTTAAATGTTTCTGCTGTTTTAGTTGCATCATGACCAGTTAAAGAATCAGCAACATAGAATATCTCGTCAGGTTGGATAGAATCTCTTACATTTGCAAGTTGAGTCATTAACTCTTCATCAATTGCTAATCGACCAGCTGTATCTATTAATAAAACATCATAAAGATCTTTTTTTGCTTTTTCTTGTGCTGCTTTTGCTATTTTTACAGGATCTGTTTCATTATCATCAAAATAGATATCAACTTCAACTTGTGCAGCAATTTGTTTAAGTTGTTCAACCGCTGCTAATCTTTGTAAGTCACAAGCTGCAACTAATACTTTTTTCTTTCTTGTTTTTAAATAGTTTGCTAATTTACCTGTTGTTGTTGTTTTACCAGAACCTTGAAGTCCTGTCATTAATATTGTTGTTGGAGGAGTGTTTGAAAATACGAAACCTTGGTTACCCTCAGTTGTAAGAACTTTTGTTAATTGATTTTTAAGTGCATTTACAAAAGAGTCTTGTCCTATTCCATTCTTTTTTGTTTCTAATTCAACTTCTGTAACTAACTCTTTTGTTGTTTTATGGTGAATATCAGCTTTTAATAAAGACTTTTTTAATTCTGCCGTTGCTTTTTTTAATGCTGCTGCATCATCTTGATGTCTAATTTTATTAATTGCGTTTTTCAGTGAGCCTGTTATTGAATCAAACAAAATAAATCTCCAAACTTTTTTAAATTTTGTGGATTTTACTGTTTGTTAACTTTAAAGTAGTTTAAAAGGGGTATACTTTAAGTTTAATTTTATTTTTATAGTTTTACAAATCCCTAAATTAAGGGATTTGTATTTTTTAAGAAGCTTAAATTTTAATTAAAGTCAAACACTTTAAATTCTTTTGGTTCAGGTGCTTCAAATGTATAATCTAAGATTTTAGTAATTTTTGAATGTAATAACACTCTATTAACATTAGGATTAGTTTTTCCATAAATTCCATCACCAATAATTGGAAAACCAATATGATTTAAATGTACTCTAATTTGGTGTGTTCTACCTGTATCAATTACCACTTTTATTTTTGATTTATGACCTTCAACAAACATGGGATATACAGTAGTAGTTGCAGGCTTACCTTTTTTATCAATTTTTGATTTGGCAACACCTTTATTTTTAATTGTTAAAATTGGTTTATCAACTACAACTTCATCAATAACTTTACCTTCAACAATTGCAACATACTCTTTATATACTCTGTTTTCTTTAAACTCTTTAATAGCTTTTTTTTGAAAGTCTTCATTTTTAGCAAAAAGCATTACACCACTTGTCTCTTTATCTAATCTATTTAATAAAAAGAAATCTTCATATTTTTTTTGAATCTCATCAGTTGTCATATATGCAGGTTTATCAATTGCTAATATATCATCATCTTGAAATATAATATCTATTTTTGCAAGTTTTTTTACAGTGAATTTTGTATTCTCTTTTATTTCACCTCTTGCAATTAAAATCTTTTTTCCATTAGCTCTTACTAATCCTCTATCTATTAACTCTTTTGCTTTTGAGTTTGAGATTCTCTCTTGTTTTGCTAAAAGTTTGTACGCTTTATCATACATTATTTAATTCCTTTATAATAGGCTCTAAAGAGCCTGCTTTTGCTAATTTTGGTTTTTTTAATTCATTACATTTTGATAAATACTCTTTTAATTGATTATTTTCAATAATATAATAATTATCAATACATTCAAAAAGTGATTTTTGATTAAAAATCTCTTTACCACTTATTATTTTACATCCAAAAAATGCAGGCTCTACTGGATTGTGTCCACCAATTTTTTCAAATGCACCACCTAGTATCACAACATCGGAAATTGCATAAATATTATTTAGCTCTCCCATTTTATCTACAAGAATTATATCAGAATTAAAGTCTTCTTGTTGTGAAAATCTATGATGTTTAAGATTATTCTTTTTACAAAAATTTTCTATTAGTTTATTTACTTTTTCAAATCTTTCTGGATGCCTTGGAACAATCACTAACTTACCAAATTTTCTATCATAAGAATTTAGTATTAACTCTTCCTCATTTTCATGAGTACTTCCAGCAGTAATTAATGTCTCACTAACTTTTTCAAACTTTTTTGTAATTTTTGGAAGTTGAGCAAGTTTGATATTTCCAATCACTTCAATATTTTTTGCACCTAAATACTCAAGTCTTTGCTTATCAACTTCACTTTGTGCAAATACTTTATCAATGTTTTTAAAAATAAACTTATAAAACCATCTCATTTTTTTATATGAGTTATATGATTTGTCTGAAATTCTTGCATTTATCAAAAAGGTTTTTGCTTTTTTTCTTTTTGCACATAAAAATAACATAAACCAAAGTTCTGCTTCCATTACAACTAATGCTTTTTGTCTATTAATCCAAAATGGCAAAAATATTTCATATGGTAAATATCTTACATTACTTGAATGCTTTGAAGCTTCTTCAAATCCTGTATTTGTTATCACTGATAGATTACAATCACTAAACTCATTAATTAAAGGTTTTATTGCAATTGTTTCACCCATTGAACAACTATGAAACCATATTTTATCTCTGTTTTCAAATTTTGGATTATTTTTTAAAAAAAATTTTGCTGGGATTGCTATTTGATACTTTTTATTTCTTAATTTTAATAAAATAAGAGGCATAGCAATTATATAAATAATAACTGCTAATATATAATAAAAAAATGAAAAGAGGCTCAAGATTAAGCCTCTACAGTTTCATCTTCTTTATAAAGGATTCTTCCACAATGAGGACAATTTATTATCTCATCTGATTTAATAACTTCTGCATAAGTTTTGTCATTAATTTTCATAAAACATCCATAACAAGCTTGTTTTTTAACTGGAACAACAGCAGTATCTTTTGCCCATCTTTTAATTTTTTCATAGAAAGTTAAAATTTTGTTATCAAATTTTTCTAAAAGTTCACTTCTATCTTGATAAACAGAATTTCTCTCTTTATTAATGTCTTCAATTTTTTCATCAACAGCAACTTGAATCTCTTTAATTGATTCTTCTTCTTCTGTTAATTTTTCTTGAAACTCTTTTAATTGAGCCTCTTTTTCTTCTGTAATTTCATCAAGTCTTTCAATCTCTTCATTTGCAAAAGAGATTTGCTCTTTTGTAATTTCTTCTTCTAATTGTAACGCTTTTAACTCTTTTTCATTTTGAACTTCATTATGTTTTCTTGAAATATCATCTAACTTAGTTTTTAATTCTGCTAAGTGAATGTTATTTTTAGTTCTTTTTGATTTAACATCATCAATTTGTGCATATGTATCATTAATTGATGTTTTAATAGCTTCTGCTGTCTCTACAAAAGTAGCTAATTTTGCTTTTTCATTCTCAATTTGAGGTTCAAACATACTAATTTTAGTATCAAACTTAGATAATTTAACTAGATCCTCTAAATATTTATTCAACTGTTTCTCCTTGTATACAAAACTTAAATGGATTTTTCGAAGCTGATATTATAGCTTTTAATTTATTTTTTTTCAAATTTTTTTCTAATAGTCCCATTAAAAGGGTATTAAAATACTTTTCACTTTCATAATGTCTTATATCAATTAAAGATATTCCTCTAGATTTTGCATCCATTGCTTCATGATACTTAATATCACCAGTTAAATAACAATCCGCATCTACTTCACTTAATAAAGACATACCAGCACCAGTAACTATTCCTACTTTTTTTACTACTTGATTACACTTTACAACATTAGTTGATTTAATTCCTAATTTAGATGTAATATCTTTTGCAAAAGTATCAAAATCTTTATCTACATTTGCATAAAGTATAAAATCGTTTATGTCATCTTTTTCTATTACATCTAATTTCAAAACCTCTTTTGCAACATACTCATTTAGATGAGTTTTATCAATGTTTGTATGCATTGAGATTAAAGATATATTTTTTTTGATTAGTACTCTTAATAACTTAGTACAATAATCATCAAAATTTATCTTTTTAAGAGGAGAAAAGATTAATGGATGATGAGTGATAATAAGAGAATTTTCATCTACTTCATCTAAAAACTCTTCATCCAAATCAATACTTATATATACTTTTTCTACTTCATCTTCTTTATTACCAACTAATAGTCCACTATTGTCCCATTTTTCTTGTAAATAAAAAGGTGAAATCTTATCTAAAATATTATAAATATCAATTACTTTCAATTTATCTTCCAACTCTTTTTAATCTATCTTGTTCTTGTTCTTTGTATAAAACTGCACAACCTTGCGCTAATTCTCTTACTTTTAAAATATAATTTTGTCTTTCAGTAACAGAAATTGCTTTTCTTGCATCTAAAGTATTAAATGCATGAGAAGCTAACATACATTGGTCATATGCAGGTAAAGGAAGTCCTGCTTCAAGACAAGATTTACACTCATTGAAAGCATCATCAAAATGTTTAAACAACATTTCAGTATTTGCTACTTCAAAGTTGTATTTAGAGAATTCGTACTCTCCTTCTTTATGAACATCCGCATATGTTGTTTTTCCATGTTTATTTTCATTCCAAACAATATCAAATACAGAATCAACACCTTGTAAATACATTGCAAGTCTTTCAGTACCATAAGTAATTTCAACTGCAACAGGGTCACAAGCTAATCCACCAACTTGTTGGAAATATGTAAATTGAGTAACTTCCATACCATCTAGCCATACTTCCCAACCAAGTCCCCAAGCTCCAAGAGTTGGAGATTCCCAGTTATCTTCTACAAATCTAATATCATGTTTTGAAATATCTAATCCTAAATACTCCAATGATTGTAAATATAAATCTTGAATATTTTCTGGACTTGGTTTTATTAATACTTGGAATTGATAATAAGCTCCCAATCTATTTGGATTTTCTCCATATCTTCCATCTGTTGGTCTTCTACTTGGTGCAACATAAGCTGTACTCCAAGGTGTTGAGTCTAAACTTCTTAATAAAGTAGCTGGGTGAAATGTTCCTGCTCCTGCTGGAATATCATATGGTTGAACAATATTGCATCCTTGTTCAGCCCAGAATTGTTGAAGTTTTAATAACATATTTGAAAATGTAATCATCTATTTAATCCCTAATTCTTTATTTATTTTTTCTTTATCAAAACCACAGATCCAACGATTTCCTATTAAAACCACAGGAGCGCCATTACATCCATGCTTTTGACAATCTTTTAATGCTTGTTTGTTTCTTGATACGTCAATTTGATTGTATCTTATATTTTTAGATTTAAAGTAAGCTTTAGCCTTATCACACCATTTACAATTAGGTATAGTAAATAGTGCGACAGGTTTCATATTATAAAATAACTTCTATTTCTTTAGAATCTGCTTCAACAGCTTTTGACTTAACGATTCTATCTTCTTTAAGTTTAACTGCTAATTCTTTATCAGAAATTGCTAAAATTTGCATAGCTAAATATGCAGCATTAACAGCTCCTGCTTTACCTAAAGCAAGTGTAGCTACTGGCATACCAGAAGGCATTTGAACAGTAGAAAGCATTGCATCCATCCCATCCATTGCTCCACCTTTCATTGGAACACCAATAACAGGTTTAGTTGTAGTTGCAGCTAATGCACCAGCTAAGTGAGCAGCCATACCAGCAGCAGCGATAAATGCGATAGCACCTTTTTCTTCTGCATTTTTAACATACTCTTTAGTTCTTTCTGGACTTCTGTGAGCTGAAGAGATAATCATCTCATAATTTACATCAAATTTTTCAAATGTATCAGCACAGTTTTTCATAACTTCATAATCTGACTTACTTCCCATTATTATAGAAACAAAGCTCATTTTTTTCCTTATTAATTTTTTTGGTATTATATTTTATCTAATTTAATCTAATAGTTTTATAATCTTATCAACATTAATATTTTGCCAACTTTCAAACCTATTGAGTACTAAGGAACTCTCATCAAATTTAAAAAATGATAATTTTTTTGACTTATCATCTACTATAACTGTTTTTATATAGCTATAATTTTCTACTCTTTTTAATGGATTTTCCGTTGTAAATAAAACAATAGTTGGGATAAAAAAAACATCACTTATATGATACGTAGCAGTATCAACTGTAATAATATTATCCGCATTTGAAATAATATAAGCAAAATCTAGAAAACTTTTAGAATAGTTCGACACACTAACGAAGGCACTATCATTTATTCCATCTATATTTAAAGCACTTACAATAACATAATCATTTAACTTATCTAACAACTCTTTTACTATTTTACTTGAAATCTCTTTTGGAATAGATCTTTTTGCATCTGCTGAATAAGGATGAAATAAAAGGATTTTACCTTTTAATTTTAACTCTTCAAACTTTTCAACAAGTGATTTAGTAGGTTTATATCTACTTAAATCTAAAGTATTATATTTTCTTTCTTTTGTTATTTTTGTAAAGTCTATTCCAAATTTATAAAGCCAAGCATCTACATAGTTTAGTTCTTTATAATAAGCTTGTTTAGTCACCAAACTTGTATCAATAAAGTAATCATAATTAAATAATTTTTTCACACTCATTGATAAAGCTGAGACATTTGATATAAAATACTGATTTGAAAATATCTGTTTATCTCTTGTAAATTGTTTATTATCTGAAGAGTTTAAAAAGAGTTCTATTTTTACAGTCTTAAACTTCTTTTTAAGCTCTTCGTAGAGAATTCTTATTGCACTACACGAAGCAATCATCTCTCCAATATCAAAGCCCATATTTCCAATTATTGCTACTTTAATATCTTGCTTCAAGCTATTTTTTATTTCATCTTCTAATAAAACTTGATTATTGTCTAAAAACAGCGAAATATAATCTAACTTCTCACTATAATTGTTATTTTTTGTTTTAAGGATTTTTTTACTATTTGTAATATTTAAAAATTCATTTTTATTTTGTATTCCTAACTCTTTTGGAAAATACTCAAGACTTCTAACTCTTTTTTCAACAATAACTTTGGCTTGATATTTTTCTGATATTTGAGAAAAGACTTCTTTTAAGTCTTGAAAATCTTCATAAGTAGTTATATAAAGAGTATCATTTAGTAAATTTGATGGGTTCTTTAGTTTCACGTACGAAACTAAAGTTCCATCAGTAGTTTTAATATTAATATTTTCAGTAACTCTAAATATTACCATTAGTTATTTATAGTTTCCTCATCATTTTCAATACGTAACATCGTTAAATATGGAAGTTTTGAAGGTAATTGTATTTTATTTGTATTTCCACTGTGAACTGATTCTAACTCTTTATTTGTATCTGTTAAAATCTTTTTAAATACAACATAAAATTTTCCATCATCTTTTTTATAGATTTTTCCTATCTCATTGTCACACTCTTGGATATTTGCTCCAATTGGTGCAAATATTTCAATTTCATCTCCAGGATATGTTTTATATTTACAATAGAAGTGTTCTTCATCTTCTGTTACAAGCCCACTTACTTCATAACTTCCTTTACTTAATGCATACTCATGGTTTTGTGTATCATTTTTATCAAAAGGTCTATGAATTAAATATGCATCTGTAAAACCTCTATTTTTTGTAGTATATAACTCTTTTTGATATTTATTTGCATCAAATTTATCATCAAAATAATCATCAATTGCTTCTCTATAAGCATGAGCTGTAACTGCTGCATAATAAGGAGATTTTGTTCTTCCTTCAATTTTTACAGAATCAACAGCACCAGAGTCTAAAATCTCTTGCATATGTGAAGCTAAATTCATATCTTTTGAATTGAAGATATATGTACCAACACCTGGTTCTTCTTCCAATCTAAATAGAGTACTATGGTCTTCATTTGCTGCATATAAAGTATATTCAAATCTACAATCATTTGCACAACTTCCTCTATTTGGAACTCTTCCCATTTGAACAGCACTTACTAGACATCTTCCTGAGTATGCAAAACACATTGAACCATGTACAAAAATCTCAATTTCCATATCTGGTAGATGCTTTTTAATCTCTTTTACATCTTTTAATGATATTTCACGTGCAGCAATAATTCTTCTTACGCCCATATCCCAGAAAACTTGAGCATCAAGATAATTTAATACATTTGCTTGTGTTGATAAATGTATTGGAATTTGAGGAGCTATTTCTCTACAAAGCCTAACAACACCAGGTGCAGCTACAATAAAAGCATCTGGCTCTAGTTCAGCCATTTTTACAATATGTTTTTTTAATAATTCTATTTGAGAATTAAAAGGAAACCCATTTATAGTTGCATATACTTTTTTACCTCTTGCATGAGCATAATCAATACCCTCTTTGAAAGATTCAAAAGTAAACTCTTTTCCTGCTCTAATTCTTAAGCTAAAATGACTAACTCCACCATAAACTGCATCTGCACCATATGCAAATGCGATTTTTAATTTTTCTAAGTTACCCGCTGGAGATAGTAATTCTATATCTTTTTTATCCATATTAATCCCTTGTGCACCTTTTGCACATATATTTTTTCGCAATTATATCAAAAGTTTTTATAAAAAAGATTTTACTGGAAAGTTAAAAATATTATATAAATAAAAAGAAAGCTATAAAAATGAAAGAGCTTTAGAAGCTCTCCCACTCATCTTCATCTTTAGTATTAGAAGTAATAACTTTTGGTTCTTGTTTTTTTACAAAAGTTTTTTCTTCTTTTTTAACGCTTGGTTTAGTATGTGCTTCAACTACATCAATAGAAGCGCAATACTCAATTTTTATTTTGTCAAGACATTCAAATAATTTAGTTGTACAATCATCAACATCACCTGATATTTTTGCAAGTACTTTATTTGATGCTTTATTTGCATTTTCATCTATATACTCTTGTACTCTTTGATGTACACAAGCATGATACTCTTTTAAAGAGTTCCAATTTGAACTTTTTGTAAAAGGTGTACCTTTAGACTCTTCATGTGCTATCCATTTACCAAATTCACATTCTGTACATTTAGTAACGCTCCAAGATTTAATATCTTTTTGCCCTACTTTTGCAAAGTTTCTATCTTTGAAAGAGATATGGTCATTTTTTATTTTAGAGATTTTAAAAACTAAATCAATATCACAAATTTGTTTCTCTTTTGATTTATCAAATTTTGCTCTTTGTGAAATTTCATTTAAATTTCTAGAAAGATTTGATACACCTTCTGATAAAGAGCTTATTTCACTTGCTGAATTTGCATTAACTTGTGTTGCTCTATCAAGGTCATTAATAGTATCATTGATTTGAACAATTCCTTGTTCTTGCTCTTTACTTGCAGTTGATACAGAATCAATTAATCCAATAGTTTGTTCTATTTTCTCATTTAATTCATTATATCCACCAATCATTTTATTAGAAATCACTTTACCTTCATTTGCTTTTGATGTAGCAGTTTCAACTAACTCTTTTATCTCTTTTGCTGCTTCTGCACTTCTACTTGCAAGATTTCTAACTTCTTGTGCAACTACTGCAAATCCTTTTCCTGCTTCTCCAGCTGTTGCTGCTTCAACTGCTGCATTAAGTGATAAAATATTTGTTTGGAAGGCAATTTGGTCAATTACTGTAATTGCTTCATTAATTGCTGATACTTTATTATCTATATCTTCCATTGCTTGAGTTGTTTCAGTTGCTAGATTTTTTCCAACTTTTGAAGAGTTATTTAAATCATTTGCCAAAATTGACATTTCATCTACTTTTGCTGTACTTGATTTAATAATAGAAGTAATCTCTTCAATAGCAGCAGCTGTCTCTTCTAAACTTGCAGCTTGTTCATTTGCTGATTTTGCAAGTTTTGTTACTTCTGTTGATAAAATATTTGTATCTTCATTTAACTTTTTACCACTTGTTGTAATCATTGCTAAAAATTCTGATACAGTATTTCCAATAAATGTTGTACTTGTAGAAATAGAACCAACTATACCATTTGCAGTATGATGTTCATCTTGATTTGTTTTATAATCAAAGTTTGAGTTTCCATACTCTACTAATATATTATTAATCTCTTCAAGTTTTTCATTTGTTTTATCTATCATTGAATTAATAGATTGTTTTAGTTTTTGAATTAATGGATTTGATGAATCACCATGCACTTTATAAACATAAAATCCATTATTTACTTTTTGAATTACATCTTCAACTTCTTCAATAACTTTTTCATCTTGTTTATATCCCTCTTTTAAATTATTTATATAACCATTGAAGCTATCAACGACTTTTCCTATCTCATCATCTGAATCTTTTTTTATTGTTCTATTTTTTGAATCAGTTGATAACTCTTTTATTGCATTATCTAAATTATCAAGAGGTTTTATAATTGCTTTTTTAATCAAATATGTATAAATAAGATAAATTAACACAACTGCAATCAAAGAATATAATAAAATATTTTTAACTATTTCACTAATTTCTGAGTGCGTTACTTCTTCCATTTTTACTATTTCATTTTGAATATCAGTTACATATGCACCTGTTCCAATTATCCAATCCCAAGGACCAAATTTTTGAACATAAGAGAATTTTTCTTGTGGTTTATCAACACCAGGTTTTGGCCATAAATATTTTACAAGACCACCCTCTTCATCTTTATTTGCAACTTTAGACATCTCTTTAAATAAATGCATGTCATTTTTATCTTTTATATTTGATAAATCTTTACCATCAAGTTGTGGTTTAAATGGATGCATAATCATATTAGGATGAGAATCATTTATCCAAAAATATCCATTTTTACCATATCTCATTTTTGATATAGCAGCAAGTGCTTCTTCTTGGATTTTTTTAGTTACATCTGAAACATAAGCGCCAGTTCCAATAACCCAATAAAAAGGTTTAAATAATTTTACATAAGATACTTTTGGTTGAGGCTTGTCAAAACCTGGTTTTGGCCATACATAATCAACAAATCCAGACTCATTTTCTTTTGCAATTTTAGCAAATACAGAAAATATTTTTTTGCCATTTTTATCTTGAAAATTTGATAAGTCTTTTCCATCTAATTGTGGTTTAGTTGGATGCATAACAATCACAGCATCAGTATCATTTATCCAAAAATACCCACTATCTCCATATCTTGAGTTTTTAACAATTGTTCTTAAATGCTCTTTTAATTCATTAGAAGACATCTTATTTTTTTGTTTTTCATACTCTGATTCTAATATAGAGAATATAAAACTTGATTGTTCTTGTAAATAATCTTGAACTTCTATTTTTATTTTATCAATAGAAGTTCTTTCATTATATGAACTCACTGTTTTTATTGCTAAAGAAACATAGTTTTTTAATTCTGCTTCTTTTTTAGCATATGCTTCTTTTTTATAATTTTCTACACTCGTTTTAGAAAATTTATTTATTGATACTATTGATTCCATTGAAATAATAAAAGCAAGAATAACAATAGTAAGAAAAGCCAAAACAAGTAGTTTTGCTTTAATAGATATTTTCCCCAACATACCTATACTCCTTATTAGTAATATTCTATTTTATCTATAAAGAAATACAAATGTCAACTATATGTAAAAATTATATAATAAAAAGTTTTTTTTGTTTATTTTCGTTTCATTTAAAATTAATTTATTTTTTTATATATTTATTAAAAATATGACGCTTTACAAAATTATTTTTTATTTTAATACAATGAAAATTTTAATTATGTTATTATAAATAAACTTTCTAAACAGGTATGATATATGTTAAATAAACTTTTTAAAAAATATACCAGAGAAGATTTACTTGAAGCACTAAAAAGTTCTACATTTAATGACACTAAAGCAGATGCAATGCTTAAAGATGTCGATGTTAACTATAGAGATGAAACAAATAAAACTTATTTACACATTATTGCAGAAGAAAATTTAGTTGAATCTATTAAATGGTTGGTATCAAAAAAAGTAGATATTAATGCATTAGATACTGAGAGCAATACTCCTTTGATGTATGCAGCAAGATACGGATGTACACAAGCAGTTAGAACTTTATTACAATTACATGCAGACCCAAATATAGTAAATGCAAAGGGTAGAACTGCAATTCAAGAAGCACTTAAAAACAATAAAAAAGATGTATATGTATTATTAAAAAGTGTTACAAAAAATCTTGATAATGTAGATGAAGATGGACATACTATTATTTTTGATGCTATTGATAGTCAAAATCTTGATTTAGTAAAAGATGTAATAAAACTTCAAGGTAATGCTTTAAATAAAAAGATTTTATTTTATCCTAATACTTACATAAATACTGCCATTATAAAATTTTTAGCTGAATTTATTGATTTAAATACAACTGATTCAAGAGGAAGAACACCTCTGTTTTATTTAGTTAAAAATGGTGCTTTAAATATTGATTCTTTTACATTTGCAATGGAAAAAGGTGCTGATATAAACCATGTAGATGAAGATGGAAATACAGTACTAATGGCACTTATTGAAGAAATTCTTGAAACAGCTCCAAGTGAAAAAGAAAAAGTAAAAAATCTTATTGGTATGATTCCATGGCTAATAGATGAAAACGTTGATTATAATTTATGTAATAAAAATGGTGATAATGCACTTATGCTTGCAACTAAAAACAATAATTTGAAAGTAGTAGAAACACTTTTAGATTATGAAGTTGACCCAAATTATATAAATGATAGAAATGAAACAGCACTTGCTTTTGCAGCAGTAAAAGGAAAATCAAATATTGATTTAGTTTCTCTTCTTCTTGATTATGGTGCAAGACCAAATATTAGTGACCAAAATGGTAAAACTATTATAGAAAAATTAATTGAAATTGAGTTGTACTTAAGAAATAAGAAAAAGCTTAAAATGAAAGCTCGTCAAGAAATCAATGAAAATGAAAACTATAAATCAGTTCTTGAAGAGATATTACTAAATGGTGAAGTAAACCTAACAATGCTAAACTCAGAAGGTAATCCATACTTTTTTGATGCAGTTGAACATGGAAATATTGATTTAGTAAAAATGCTTGTGAAATATGGTGCAGATATAAACTTAAAAAATAAAGATGGATACAATATTATCTACTATTATATGTCTAAAAATATTTCATTTAGAAAAGTTGCTGACCAACAAAACTATTTAATTATGTTAAGAAATATAATTAGTTTAGGAGCAGATCCAAACTCAAGGGACGATTTTGGTGGAATTACTTTACATAAAGCAATATTAGATAATGATATTCAAACAATAAAAGTTCTAATAAATGCAGGTGCAGATATAAATGCTGTTGATAATAAAGGAAGAAACATGGTACATAATGCTATGTGGCAAAACAAAGTAAAAGTGTTTAGACTTCTTTATTCATACAATAAACAGCTAATTAATAAACCTGATAAATTTGGGGTATTACCAATAAACTATGCTGCATTTTTAGGATACAATGAATTAGTAATTGAACTTATTGATTCGGGTTCTTATGTAAATAATCCATATAGAAAAACACACTATATTTTTAATTTTTTGAAAAAGTTTCATAAAAATTTACGGCCACTTCTTGAAAATACAAGAAATCCTGCAGACCACTTAAAAATGAAAACTTTAGTTGAAAATATGGTTAAAGAGTTTAATGTAAAGCTATAAAATATATAGCTTTACAAAATTTATTTTAAAAGATTTCTTGCAAATTGAAGTGCTTCATCTGTAATGTTTTCACCACTTATCATTCTTGATATTTCATCAATTCTTTGATTTTTATTTAATAATTTAACACTAGATTTTCCATCTTTTTTATCAACTAAAAAATGTTGATTTGCTGTTGATGTTAATTGTGGTTGATGAGATATTGCAAAGATTTGATATGATTTTGATAATTCACTTAAAACTGTTGCAATTGCTGAACTCTCTTTACCACTTAAGTTTGCATCAATTTCATCTAAAAATAAAACTCCATTTTCAACAATTTGAAATTCGCTAATTGAAGTTAAAAGTGCAAGTCTAAGTCTATTAAACTCTCCACTACTAATAGTATCCAAATCAACACCATTTAATTCAAAAATTACTTCATCAAATCCAGTAGAATCAAGAGCTTTTTTTTCAATTAATATTTTTGCATTTGATAAATAAAGAAATTTTAAATAGTGATTTATTCTTTTTTCAAGTGTTACAACTGATTTTTTTCTTTCAATACTGATACTTGAAGCTAACTCTTCTACTTTTACTTCAAGTGTTTTAATATCTTTTTCTAATTTACTTTTTTCAAAAGTGATATTTTCATATTTATCTAATTCTAACTTTTTTTGTTCTTTATACTCTAAAGCCTCTTTTATAGAACCAAATCTTTTTTGTAATGAAGATAGTTTTTCAATTCTTGTTAATACATCTTCTACATCCATCTCTTCTAATTCATATAAGGTATCATTGAATTTTTCAAAATGATTATTAAGCTCATTTATTGCATCATCAAAAAATGAACTATCAACTTCTAATAATTCTAAAGCACTTGAAACAAAGTGTGAATTATCAAAAATAGGTGCAACACTTTTTATTGCATCTTCTATTTTATCTTTTTTTGATAATTTTCTTTTAATATCAATTAACTCTTCATACTCTTCAACTTTGGGGTCAATTGCTTCTATTTTTTCTATTTCAAACTTTGCAAATTCTTTTAACTCTTCAACTTTATTTTCATCTTCAATTAATTTATTTAACTCTTTTTTCAATGAATATAACTTTTTATACTCTTCTTGAAAACTATTTTTCAAAGTAACAAATTTCTTATTATTTTTTGAAGACAACAAATCTAATGAATCTATTAGTTTTGAACTTTCAAAATCACTTTTATCTTTCAAGCTTAAATGCTTGATTAATAAAGAAGAAAAACTATGTAATCTTTTTTTTGATATTGTTTGATTATTTAAAAGATATCTAGTTTTATCTTTTTTTATCTCTTTTATAACAATTTCATCATCTTTATTAATATCAAAATCTTCATCTTTAACAGAACTATTTAATACAACTTCAGCCAATTTTGCTTTTGCTTCTTTTATAGCAAATAAAGAAAGAATTGATTCCATTAATATTGATTTACCAGCACCACTTGGCCCTGTAAAAACAACTAAACCTTTATCAAACTCTAAATCAACTTCATCAAAAGATAAAAAATCTTTTATAAAAATTCTATTTATCATATTAGATTATTTTCCCCATTGTAATTTTTCATTTAAAACTTCAAAATAATTTCTCTCTTTTCTGTGAATCAGTTTCGCTTTTTTTGATGCAATTTGTATTTTAACTGATTGATTATGTTCTATTTCATATATATCTTGCCCATCTACAATAACCACAGCACCTTGATTATCACTAACTGTAAATTCAATTTCAAAATCCGCAGGTAAAACTAAAGGTCTTTGAGTTAGACTATGTGGAGCAACTGGTGTTACAATAAATACATCAGTTAATGGATAAACAAGTGGCCCACCAACAGATAAGTTATATGCTGTTGAACCATTTGGAGTTGATATAATAACTCCATCTCCATAATAAGAATTAAAAGGTTTTCCATCAATTTTTGCATCTATTTTAATCATAGAAGATAATGATTTTCTTGAGATTACAATATCATTAAAAGCAAAAAAAGTTCTAATATTTGTACTTCCTTTTATAATCATTCTACTATCAATTCTATAATTATCAGTCTCTAAATTATTTAAAAAATTGTCTAAATCTGCAATTTTTAAATCAGTCAAGAAACCTAAATTACCTAAATTTATACCTAATACAGGTTTGTTTGATTTGAAGGTTCTTCTCACAACAGATATTAATGTTCCATCTCCACCAATAGAAGCAAAAAAATCTACTGTTTCACAAATCATATCTAAATCATGTCCCTCTTCACCTATCATTGAAGCACTACTTCTTTCTAAGAATACTTCAATATTATGTTTTTCAAAACACTGTTTGATTATAAAATAGTTCTCTTTTATTTGAGGAGTTGAAGGTCGTAAGACAATTCCAACTTTTGATTTTGAATGTAGTTTTTCTTTAGATATTTTGTGCAAAGTTTTACCTTCTTTATTATAAATTGCACTATTTTATCTAATTTGAGAATAAAAATGCTTTAAATTAACAAATTGTAATATTTTTGTAAAAAAAAAGGCCCAGTTAAAAAACTGAGCCTTTAAAATTTACAGATATGTTATTTAAAACTAAAGTTTAAATTATCCGTTTCTTTTTTTGATGATTTCGTCAGAAACATTTTTTGGAACTTCTGCATAAGAATCAAATAACATAGAGTATGTTGCTCTACCTTGAGACATTGATCTTAAGTCAGTAGAGTAACCGAACATTTCAGATAATGGAATCATTGCAGTAACTAGTTTAACCCCAGCTCTGTCATCCATAGATTGAACTTGTCCTCTTCTTTTGTTACAATCTCCAATAACATCTCCCATATATTCTTCAGGAGTTTCAATTTCAACTTTCATCATTGGTTCAAGAATAACTGCTTGTGCTTCAGCTTTTCTACAACCTTGTTTGAATCCCATAGAAGCAGCAAGTTTAAATGCCATTTCAGATGAGTCAACGTCGTGGTAAGAACCATCATATAATGTAACTTCGATATCTACCATTGGATAACCAGCTAAGATACCACCAGCCATTGCTTCTTCACAACCTTTTTGAACTGCAGGAATATACTCTTTTGGTACAACCCCACCTTTAATTTCATTGTTGAATTTAAAGTTATCATCTGAATCAACTAATGGTTTAATGTCTAAGTATACGTGACCGTATTGACCTTTACCACCAGATTGTTTAGCATATTTGTACTCTTGTTTAATAGGATTTTTAATAGTTTCTCTATAAGCAACTTGAGGAGCACCAACTTCAGCTTCTACTTTAAATTCTCTTTTCATTCTATCTACAAGAATTTCAAGGTGTAATTCACCCATTCCTGAAATAATAGTTTGTCCAGATTCTTCATCAGTAGCAACTCTAAATGATGGATCTTCTTCTGCAAGTTTACCTAAAGCAATACCCATTTTTTCTTGGTCAGCTTTTGTTTTTGGCTCAACCGCAACAGAGATAACTGGTTCTGGGAATTCCATTCTTTCTAAGATAACTGGATCTTTTTCAGAAGCTAAAGTATCACCAGTAATAGTAGCTTTAAGACCAACTACTGCACCGATTTCACCAGCATATAACTCAGAAACCTCTTCTCTATTGTTAGAGTGCATTTTAAGTAATCTTCCGATTCTTTCTTTTTTCATTTTAGTTGAGTTCATTACATAAGTACCAGATTGTAACTGTCCTCTATAAACTCTTGTAAATGTTAATTGTCCAACAAATGGGTCAGTCATAATTTTGAATGCTAATGCTGCAACTTCACCTTCATCAGTTGAAGGAACGATAACAGCTTCACCATCTTGAGTTTCACCTCTAATATCAGCAACTTCTGTTGGAGCTGGTAAATACATTGCAACAGCGTCAAGTAAAGTTTGAACACCTTTGTTTTTAAATGCAGTACCACAAGTCATAGGAGTAATAGTCATAGCTAAACAACCAGCTTTAAGACCTGCAACGATTTCTTCTTCAGATAATTCACCCTCTTCAAAGTATTTTTCCATTAACTCTTCAGATGACTCAGCTGCAGCTTCAATCATTCTTTCTCTATACTCTTCTGCTTTTTCTTGTAAATCAGCTGGAATTTCTTCTACATGGTAGTGAGAACCCATAGCTGCATCTTCATCCCAAACGATAGCTTTCATTTGTACTAAATCAACTACACCTTGGAAGTTATCTTCTGCACCAATTGGTAATTGAATTGGCACTGGATTAGCTTTTAATCTTTCTTTTACTTGTTTTTCAACATTATAGAAATCTGCACCAGTTCTATCCATTTTATTAACGAATATCATTCTTGGTACTCTATATTTGTTTGCTTGTCTCCAAACAGTTTCAGATTGTGGTTGAACCCCACCTACAGAACAAAATACTGCAACTGCACCATCAAGAACTCTCATAGATCTCTCAACTTCAATTGTAAAGTCAACGTGACCTGGAGTGTCAATAATGTTTACTTGTAGTTTTTCGTTAGTTTTTGGGTGTGGCCAGAAACAAGTTGTAGCAGCAGAAGTAATTGTAATACCTCTTTCTTGCTCTTGTTCCATCCAGTCCATAGTTGCAGCACCATCGTGTACCTCACCAATTTTGTGAGATACACCAGTATAGAATAAAATTCTTTCTGTAGTAGTTGTTTTACCTGCATCAATATGTGCTGCAATACCAATATTTCTAACTCTATTAAGTGGTGTTTTTCTAGCCATAAATTATTCCTACCATCTATAGTGAGCAAACGCTTTATTAGCTTCTGCCATTCTATGCATATCTTCTTTCTTCTTGAAAGAAGCCCCTCTTTCGTTAGCTGCTTCGAATAGCTCATTAGCTAATCTTTCTACCATAGTTCTTTCATTTCTTTTTCTAGATGCATCAACTAACCATCTAAGTGCTAAAGTTTGTCTTCTTACAGCTCTAACTTCAACTGGAACTTGGTAAGTAGCTCCACCAACTCTTCTAGATTTTACTTCTAAAAGTGGTTTTACATTTTCAATTGCTTTTTCAAATAATTCAATACCAGATTCTTCACCTCTAGCATCTAAGTTTGCAATTGCACCGTACATAATTTTTTCAGCTACTGATTTTTTACCATCAAGCATAATTGTATTAATAAATTTAGTGATCACTTTACTATTGTAGATAGGATCAGCCATAATTTCTCTAACTGGAGCTTTTCTTCTTCTCATTATCTTATCCTTCTACTTATTTCTTAGGTCTTTTAGTACCATATTTAGATCTTGCAACAGTTCTGTTTGCAACACCAGCAGTAT
Source organism: Arcobacter sp. CECT 8986 (assembly GCF_004116725.1). Classification (NCBI taxonomy): domain Bacteria; kingdom Pseudomonadati; phylum Campylobacterota; class Epsilonproteobacteria; order Campylobacterales; family Arcobacteraceae; genus Arcobacter; species Arcobacter sp. CECT 8986. Next base: position 215,743 of record NZ_PDKG01000003.1, read on the forward strand.
CTAAAGCACCTCTAACGATGTGATACTTAACCCCAGGTAAATCCTTAACTCTTCCCCCTCTAACTAATACGATAGAGTGTTCTTGTAAGTTGTGACCCTCACCACCGATATATGAAATTACTTCAAATCCAGTTGTTAATCTAACTTTTGCAACTTTTCTTAAAGCCGAGTTAGGTTTCTTTGGAGTAGTAGTATATACTCTTGTACATACACCTCTTCTTTGTGGACATTTGTCTAATGCTGGTGATTTAGACTTTTTAATCACCTTTTTTCGCTCTTTTCTAATAAGCTGATTAATAGTAGGCATTCTTTCCCTTTATTTTAATTGGTTTGAGCAATTAAAGCAATGCTCATGCTTCTCGCTTGACATCAACACAAAGTTGATACGATACTACCATTCTAGGAAACATGTAAGTTTTCTAAAAAAGTTCGTGATTATACTTAAGTAGAACTTAGAGTATCCTTAGTTGTTCCTTAATAAAAAACTATTACTTTACTTTAAGTTGGTAATAAACTATTATTACTATAATTCGCAAAAAATTTAAAGTAAAGTAGTTTATATATGATGACAAAACAGTTATTTCCTTTAGCCTTAGGAGGTTTAGGAATCGGTACAACAGAGTTTGTAATAATGGGACTTTTACCAGATGTTGCAAATGATATTGGTGTTAGTATTCCAGTTGCGGGACACCTTATTTCAGCATACGCATTTGGAGTAGTTATTGGAGCTCCTATTTTAGTTGCACTTAGTGCAAAATTTCCACCTAAAAATGTTTTAATTGCATTTATGCTTTTATTTACATTTTTCAATTTTTTATCAACTATTGCTCCTGATTACAATACTCTTATGATGTCAAGATTCTTGAGTGGTTTACCACATGGTGCATTTTTTGGTGTTGGAACAGTTGTTGCTTCTAAACTTGCAAAAGAGGGGAAATCAGCCCAAGCAATAGCAACTATGTTTACAGGTCTGACAATTGCAAATCTTGCAATGGTTCCTTTTGTTACTTATATAGGTCATAATTTTCATTGGAGATATGCATTTGCTATTGTTTCTTTGATTGGATTGTTTACTATTTTATTTTTATATAGAAATTTACCAAAACAAAAAGTTTTAAGAACAGTTACATTTAAAGAGGAGTTAGAGTTCTTTAAAACAGTAAAAGCTTGGCACATACTTACAATTGTTTCTATTGGTTTTGGAGGATTATTTGCTTGGTTTAGTTATATTGCACCTTTATTAACTAATGTTTCAAATTTTGATAAAGGAAGTGTTTCTTATTTAATGATTGTTGCAGGTGCAGGAATGGTTGTAGGAAATATTCTAGGGGGAACACTTGCAGATAAAAAAGACCCAATAAAAGTATGTATGTTTTTACTATTTTGTTTGGTTATTGCTCTTTTATTAGTATTTTTATTATCATCTTCAAAAATTATATCTGTAATACTTGTTTTTGTTTGTGGAACACTTGCTATGTCAATTGGGGCACCTATTAATATGGTTATGCTAAATAGTGCAAAACACTCAGCAATGTTGGGAGCTGCATTTTTACAAGCAGCATTTAATATTTCAAACTCTTTGGGTGCATTTTTTGGAGGTCTTCCACTATTTTTTAAATTAGATTATAATTATCCTTCTTTAGTAGGAGCTTCAATGGCAATTATTGGAGTACTATTATGTATGTTATTTATAAGAAACTATAATGAAAAGGATAAATCATTCAACTAAAATATAAATGCCTAGGAGAAGGTGAGAATATAGTTTTTATTCTACATGAACTTATGGGTGATTGTAGAAATTATGAAGCTACTTTAAAATATTTAGATACAAAAAATTATAAATACTTTTTTATTGATTTAAGAGGATATGGACTTTCAAAAGATATTTTAGGTGAGTATAACTGCAAAGAAGCAGTTAATGATATTTTAAATCTTATAAAACTAAAAGAATTAAAAAAAATCACTTTGTTAGGTCACTCTATGTCTTCTTTGATTGTTCAAAAATTTGCAATAGATTATCAAGAGTATTTAAATAAAATCATTTTAGTTACTCCTGTTTTAGCAAGTGGAGTTAAAATGAAAGAAGAAGATAAACAAAAACTTCTTAATGATATGCAAAATGATAATAAAATAGAAGATATAGTAGAAGCTGCAAATAAAAGATACAATCAAACTTGGAATGATTATAGAATAAAATTAGCATATAGTTCATCAACACTTGAAGCAAGAGTTAATTATATGAAAATGTATCTAGAAGAAGATTTTTCAAATGAAGCTTCTAATATAAAAATACCAGTAAAAGTGATAGTTGGAAAATATGATTTTCCAGTTTTTTCTAAAATAGTTATAAAAAAAGCTTTTGAGAAATGGTATAAAGATTTAGAGATATTTGAAATAGAAGATGCGGGACATTATCCTATGGTTGAAACACCTGTATTATTTGCTTCAAAAATAGAAGAGTTTTGTAAATAACTCTTCTATAAAATTAAAGCTTTTAAACTCTTAACAGTAAATAATCTTAATTGTTCTGATTTTTGAGCTTTCAACTCAGTTGAAAAACCTGCTTTTGAAAAAAGTACAACAATATCTGGATTTACATCTAAAGATTCACAACTATCTATAAATGAATGCAATTGTTTTGTTTTTATTTTTTGATTATTATATTTACATAAAGAAACTATTGTTTTATCATCTTTTGTTTTAGCAACTATTTGAATTTCATCATTTGATTCATTCCAAAAACTTCCAACTGTTTTAATATCATCTTTATAAAACTCTTTAATATACTCTTGGCAAAGTTGTTCAAAAATCAAATCCATAAATTGCATCTGATGATTACTAAACTTTTCAAAAAACTCATCATAATTATTTTTAGAAATACCTCGGTATAAAGGTGAAATAAAAGCAAACCAAAATCTTAAAAAAGGTGTAGTAAAAATAAACTTATTATATTTATCATTTAATTTTTCTTGCTCTTTAGAAAGTTCAAGAGGTTCTTGTTTCTCAATCAACTCCATATCTTCCAAATCTAACATTGACTCGTAATCAAAATCAAACTCTAAATTTGCTCTTTTAAATGTAGTTGAAACTCTTCCATCACCTAAAGCAATTCCTGTTAATAACTTATGATAAATAGAGTCATTTTTTGTTAACTCTTCTATTTGTTTTTGTATTTTGTCATAATCTTTTAAAATATGTCTAGTTATTAAAGTTCCAAGTGGTTTTGTTGTGTCAACTTTTATATCAAGACCACCAAATACAGCAAAATAATTTACTGCTGTTTCCATATCTTTTGGAGAGTTCTTTTCACAAAAGATTTTAAACTGTTCTTTTAATGTTTTTGTTTTTAGTATAATTTTAAAGCCTTTTTATATATTTGCACGATATTTTTGAAAAAACATATTTAACTGATTTGCAAAACTTTGTGCATCTTTTTGTGTAAATGGTGCTGGTCCTTTTGTCACTTCACCACTATCTCTTAGTTCTTGCATCAAATTTCTAATTGCAAGATATTGTTTGATATTATCTTGTGTGTACAATTCACCTCGATGGTCAATCGCATGTGCTTTTTTCTCTATTACTCTATTTGCTAGTGGAATATCAGCTGTTATTACTAAATCATCATTTTTTAATAACTCAACAATTTTATTATCAGCCTCATCTGCACCTTGTTCTACTATTAAGTAGTTAATCAATGAAGATTTACCTATATCTATTTTTTTATTTGCAATAACATAAGTTTGAATACTTAATTTATTTATCGCTTTAAAAACAATTGGTTTTAATAAATTAGGAAAAGCATCACCATCAATATATAAAGTTATCATAAAATTTCTTGAACCCTACCTACTTGACCATCTTGTAATCTTACTTTTATTCCATGAGGATGAAAAGCTGAATTAGTTAAAATATCTTTAACAACACCTTTCGTAAGTTTTCCGCTTCTTTGATCTTTTTTTAAAACAATATTTACACTTTGTCCTTGTTTTATATCAAATCTTTTTTTATTATCCATCTTTATACTTTTATTTATAAGCTAAAATTTCTTTTGAGAAACCTACATTATAAAAGAATATAATTTTAAACAGTAGTGAAATTTTTATGTCCTCTTCATTTGAAGAATCAATAATACTTATAGAGAAACCTTGACCTTCAACTTCACTTTTAGGCTTAATTTCAATTTCTACTGGTTTTAAAGCTTTCATCATATTGATAGTATTTTTTTTCGCTTTTGGTTTAATATTTTCCATAAATTCACTATCTTTTTCTTCTAATTTCATAGTTTCATATAGTGATACTAAAGTATCTTTATATATTTTTTTGTTCCAAGATATTCTACCTTTTGAGTAGTGATAAGCAGAACTTTTATTTAATAATGGATTCTCTTTTTCTTTTTTAATATCTTCTATTAGTTGTAAAAAGAAGTTAACACCACCAAGACTATTTGCAAAATCTTTTATTGTAGTATTTAAATACTCTTTTGTTTGTTCATCTAAATCTTTAAATTTCATTTTACCCCGATTGTTTTTTTAATGAAAGTATACCTAAATGTTTATTGTTTTACTTTCTTATTGATGTAGCAGTTAAAAAAATATAGTTTTTACCAGTCAATGTAACTCTAAATTTTTTTTGTTGAAGATACTTTTTACAAAACATTGCATCTTTATATAAAACAGACATTTCTGAAAATGAATAGTTTTTTGGCATTGCTCCATAAACCATAGCACCATCATACCATCTACAATTTGGAAAACCAAGAATCATAGCTGCATCTTTTTTTAAATATTTTTGAACTATATTCATCAAAGTCTCATTAAAATTTAGATTTGAACTTTGCAATGTTCCAATAGAGATAATCAAATCAAACGTTCCTAAGTCTAACTCTTCTAACTTATTTATATCCCATGCATAAAAACTTACATTTTTATATTCACTAAATTTAGTTTTGGCATAATCAATGGCACTTTTACTATAATCAATTCCTACAAGTTCTAACTCTTCAAAGTTTTCACACAATTTTTCAATAACTTCAAACTCTCCACCACTATTTACACCAAGATTTAAAACTCTTTTTCTTTTTTCTATTTTTGTATTTTTCAGACAACTTATATAATTTAATAAAAAATCAGGCTCTTCATTTTTATTTATTTTTGAAAAAGATGATGTTATCCCATATTTTTCTTCACTATTATCATCTTTGTGAAAAGACTCTTTTTTATTTAGTTTTTTAAATGTTATTTCAATTAATTTTTCATCTAAATATTTTGGCATTAGCATTTTACAGTTAAGTATTGAAGCTAAATCTACAAAAGAGTACAAACTTCTATATGTAAACTCTTGATTATCTAAAATAAGTTTTTCTCCTGCATAAACTCCATCTTTTATATCTGGATTTAGTGCATAAAAACTTATTTGTTCTTTTTGTTCTAGTTGTGTAAGTAAGGTATTATATATTTCAAACATAAGTTTATTTGAAAAATCTTGCATTTGTTCTCTTTATTTTTTATATAGATTATATAAAATTTATCTATATTTCAATATTAAAGTAGTCCCTTAGCACCTCTGCTCTATTTTCTAAACTTATTTCCCAAACTCTTTTTTCTTTATCTTTTTTATAAGTCATTGTCTCATCTGTTAAAGTTACTCTTCCATCTTCTAATGCTTTAGTAACCAATAAAGGCGCATGATTAGAAAACTGTTGATAATTTTTTGTATTTTCAAAAACACAAGAAAAATCACTAACTTCTCTTTTTTCTTTTGTAAAGATATATCTTGTTTGCCAACTTCTGTATTTATGATTGTACATAAGAGCAAACTCTTCTTCATTTATTTTTTTTAGTTTATACTCTATTCCTTCACTTTTTACAATTGTATCTTCACCTAAACAAAGAGGAACTCTTACATTTTGTCCATTTGCAACATCAACTAAATACTCTTTATTTTCAATTCTAACTAAAAGTGCCAAATGAGGATAATCTGCACCAATATAAGTAATATCTTCAACTTTAGCAAATATCATTTGTACATCAAAACCTAAGTTTTTTAATAAATACATAAATAAAGTATTTGACTCATAGCAAATTCCACCACGATTATTACAAACTATTTTTTCGTAAATTTTTAAGATATTTACAGAAAACTCTTTTTTAAAAACAAAGTCAAGATTTTCATAGGGTACATTTAATATATAAGATTCATGTAGTTTTGTTAGATTTTCTATGCTTGTATCTATTTTTGATGGCTCATCAAAAATTTCTATTCTATTTAATATTTTTTCTATTTCCATAAAACAACCTTTATTTAAAACTCTATTATATAAATTTGAATAAATATAAAACTTAAATAAATAAAGATTGAAATTTCTTAAATTTTTTCTAAACCATTCTCATTTAGTTTATAAACTGTTGGTGCTAATTTTTCAATAAAACTTTTGTGATGAGATACTATAATCATTGATTTTTTTATTGAATTTAATATATCTATAATTCTTTTTTCTGCATTTGAGTCTAGTGCATTTGTAGGTTCATCTAAAAGTAAAATTTTTGGTTGTGTGATTAAAATTCCAGCAAGTGCAACAATTTTTTGTTCACCACCACTTAATTCTAAAATAACTCTATTTTTTAAATGTGAAATTCCTAAATCTTCAAGCATCATAACTGCTTTATGATATGCTTCTTCTTTATTCATTCCTTTTGCTCTTAAATTAAACATAACATCTTCAATAACAACGGGACATAAAAAATAATCATTTACATCTTGTGGCAAATACCCAACATCACTTCTAAAATTTTTATACTCTTTTTTTGAATGTATAGGATTATGAAATAATTGAAGTTCACCATCATAAGAGTATTGTAATCCTGCAATTATTTTAAGTAAAGTACTTTTCCCTGCACCATTTGCACCAATAATTGCTACTTTTTCTTCATGTCCAACACTTAAATCAATATTTGAGAAAAGTTGTCGATTTTCATTTTTATATGAAACTTTTTTTAGTGTTATTGAACAGCTCATAATATTACCTTTGTAACAATAACAAGTAAAATTAAAAGTAGTAAAATTTTATCTTTACTTGTTATTATAAATTCATCGTTTAAATATATTTTTTTATTAAATCCTCTTGTAATAAAAGACTCTTTTAATTTATAGGATTTTCTAATAGATTTAATAAAAAGCATTCCTAAAATATTTCCGAAAGTATAATATGTAAAAAGATTTGTTTTAGCTTGAAATCCTCTTGCTCTTAGTGTACTTTTTATACTTTTAAAATCATTTGTAAGATTATCAATCATCTTTAGTGTGAAATAAGTAGTTGATATAAAACTATCTGGAAATTTCAAAAGATTAAAACCCCTTACAATATCATAACCTTTTGAATTATAAAAAATTGAGATATTAAATAAAATAATCATATTAGTTCTAATAAATATATTTATTGCTTCTTGGGGTTGATTTTCTATATATAAAACAATACTCAATGCTAAAATAAATGAGTTTAAAAAAACTAATGTTTTGAAGATTTTTAAAATATGTGATTTATTATAAAATAAAATTAAAGCAATTGGGAATAAGTAGTAAATTTCATAAGAGGTAAAACTTACTACACTTGAAAATAAAAATGCGCAAATCAAAGAGATTGCAGGGGAGAATATCATTTCTTAACTCTTTTTAAAAAATAAAATATTCCCACAATTACAAGTAATGCAAATATAATTTTTGCAAAATTTAAATACTCAAGTTCTTGCTCTAAAAGTTTTACTTTTGCTTTTAATCTTTCATTCTCTTTTTGTAAATCAGATTTAACAATAGCCTTTTTCTCTTTTTGCTCTTCTATTGTAGTTTGTTCTTCATTTAAAGAAATCTCTTCTCTTGCAATGTGTCCACCCATAGCATCAACAATAACAACAAATTTTTTATTTTTTATATCTAAATTTGCTTCACCATCTTTGTTTGTTTTTAGTTGATTCAAGATTTTTCCATCTGGTGATTTTACTTTTACATCACAATGTTGACATCCATTTCCATTTGCAAAATATGCATTTATATATAAAGTTCCATCTTCATAATCTGTAAATAGATTTAATTTATGAGCAAATAAAGAAGCACTCAATAAACAAAATATTACTAATAATCTCATATGTTATACTCTTTTAATAAACTTGGCATTGATTTTTTTATATACATTAATAAAAATAGAGTAATTATACCTTCTAATATCATTGCAGGAATATTTGCAGCAATTACAGCATATGATGCAATTGCATATTCACTTTTTGCAAATAACAGCACTAAAGCAAGAAGAATTGTGGCAAAAAATACACCTAAAAAACCAATCATAAAAAATTTAACTTTTTCACTAAATCTTTTTAAAATCCCTAATTTTAATATAATATAGGTTAAATATGCAGGTAAAGCCATCACAATGATATTTGCTCCTAATGAAGTTACTCCACCATAACCTAAAAGAGTAGCTTGTAAAATCAAAGCAATTGCAATAGGTAAAAAACTCATACTTCCTAAAAATGCACCAATTACACCAACTAAAATAAGATGAATTTGTGTAGGGCCTAAAGGAATATGAATAAAAGAAGCGATAAAAAAAAGTGCACTCATAGCTGCACATAAAGATATATCTTTATTTTTCATCTTTTTTAGTGAATATGCACACATACCAATAGCTGCAACACCTAATGTCGCAGCTACTTGTACACTTAAAACTCCGTCTGATATATGCATTTTAACCTCTTATTAATAAGCTTTTATCCAAAGTAAAGCACCATTTTCAATAGGATATTCTTTACCTTCATGCATTTTTGTTCCCTCTTCAATTAAAGCAGCAAATCCCCACCAACCTTTGTGGTTCATAACAAAAGAGAAGTTTCCATTTTCATCTGTTTTTACAACTTGTGTTATATGAGAATCTGTTGGAGCTTTTAATTTAAACCCATTATATAACTCAACTTCTACCTCAACATTTGCAGCTGGTTTTCCATTATGTAATACTTTTCCAGTAAATATATTTCCAGCATACAAACCAAATGGTTTACTCATTGGAACAATTTCATATTTTAATCCAATTGGTTCATCCCATCCCTCTTCTAAACCATAAGCACTTACAATTACTTTTGGAACATGAGATATAAACTTTGCTTCTGCTGGTTCAAAATATGGTTGAGGAACTGTAAAAAATTTGTAAACACCTGGTTTTTTTATTTTATAGTTAGTTTTCCATGCTTGATGGTCAAATTTAGTAAAACTTTTTAAAGGTAAAGGATTTTTCGTACTATTTACATAAATACCAACTGGTTTTACCATTTGCATACCATTTTGCTCAAAAGGGTGAATGAACATTGATTTTATCTCTATATTTGCTTGCTTTTTACTTGTTACATTATCTGTACTTGGTGTCATCATAAGAAAATGTGCATTTGCAAAAATAGCTAAAGATGAAAGAAGAACTAATATTTTTTTCATAATAAACCTTTGTTTTTGTTTATTATAAAGATATTAGTGTTAGATGATTATAAGTTTTTAATGTTCTTATGTATTTTTAGTACAAAAGAGACTTAAAATATAGTCTCTTTTAAAATTCTTGAACAAATTCTGCTGCTTCTCTTTGTGCAATTGAGATAGCTTCATTGAATTTTTGAGATTTAACAATAGGTAGCATAAGACCTTTTTTCTTGTGTTCTCTAATTTTATAAATACCTTCATCATTTCTTGAAGCATAATAATCATTGAACTCTTCAGTATAAGGCATATCCCAAACAATTGCACCTTCTGTTGGACAGGCTTCTGCACATCTTGGAGCATCTGCATGCTCAACACATTCAACACAACTTTCAGGTTTTACATAAAAATAGTCTTCATTTGGGTTCTTTTCATTACCCTCTTCTAAAATCGCTGCAACAGGACATTCACTTGCACAAGCTTCACAACTAATACACTCATCAGTAATTCTAACTGCCATAACAAATCCTTCTTATAAATTTATATTATTATAGATGCAAAAACTATTCCACTATTTATTTATCTCATTATATTTCACTTGTTTTGTTGTTTTTGATTTTTGTTTTGTATTTATTATTGTTACTTCACTATTACCTTGTACATAATCTTTAGTAATAATACAAGTTTCAACTTTATTATCTGATGGAATCATATATTGTAAAGGAAAGATAAATTTTTCGATAATTCCTCTAAGTCCTCTAGCACCTACATCTTTTTCCACAGCAATTTGGGCAATTTCATCTAAAGCATCATCTTCAAACTTTAACTCAACTCCATCTAATTCAAATAGTATTTCATACTGCTTAATAATCGCATTTTTAGGCTCTTTTAATACTCTTACTAAATCATCTTTTGTAAGCTTATTTAACTCAGCAACCACAGGAATTCTTCCGATAAATTCAGGTATTAATCCAAAAGATATTAACTCTTTTGATTCTATTTCTTTATAGTATTCATGTTTTGAGTCTTCATTTAAAAATCCCATAACAGCAGATTTTTCTTTCTCTTTGTCTTTTCTAATTCCAACAAAAGCTCCACCACAAATAAAAAGCACATGAGTTGTATCAAATAAAATAGTCTCTGCACTTGAATTTTTTCTACTTCCTTTTACAGGAACATAAACATCAGCACCTTCTAAAATTTTAAGTAAACCTTGCTGAACTCCCTCACCACTTACATCTCTACCACTTGTGGCACTTTCACTTTTATTTGCTATTTTATCTATTTCATCAATATAGACAATTCCTCTTTTTGCTTTTTCTATATCAAAATCAGCTGCTGCCAAAAGTCTAGAAAGAATAGATTCAACATCTTCTCCTACATATCCCGCTTCAGTTAATGCGGTTGCATCAGCAATTGCAAAAGGTACATCCATTATCTTTGCTAAAGATTTTGCAAGAAGAGTTTTTCCTGAACCTGTTGGACCAATTAACATAATATTTGATTTTTCTAGTTCAACATTTTTTACCATTGGTTTATCTATACGTTTATAGTGATTATATAAAGCAACTGCAAGAACTTTTTTAGCATCATCTTGACCAATTACATAATCATCTAAATGCTCTTTGATAGTTATTGGAACATTTAAACCTTTTTGAAATTGCTGTTTATACTCTTTAAAAGACTCTTTTTCCAATACATTAAAACACATAGATATACACTCATCACAAATATGTGCTTTTTCACTACTAAAGATTTTTTTTACTTCTTTAATCTTTTTACCACAAAAATCACATGAACTATTCATAGTTATTTATAAATTCATCAATACCCATATCAATACTTTCTAAATTATGAGTTTTAATAAATTTATCCTCTTTTTTACTTAATTCTTCTTTGTTTAATAAAACAAAACCACCATCTAGTCCTAAAGTTATCTCATTTGCAACCATTCTAAAAGTATCCCTTGAAAAATCAACTCCAAAGAAAATATACTGTTTGCCTTTTCTAAACTCTTTTATTACCTCAGGAACTGCATATCCACCCATAGCTTCAGTTAACCAGTCCACAAAATCTGCATCTGAGATTATAAAATTCATATCAGGAATTATTGAGCCCATAGGTTTAAATAAAATTGGTAAGTCTAAAGTTAACTCTTTTTTATCTATTTTTGTATAAGTTTTTGAGATAACATCATATTTGTAAATAATATATCTATCATAATCAGCAGTAATTCTAGAAATTCCAGTAATCAAAAAATGATTTACATCAGAGTAGATTTTTTGTAAGCTATCATCTAAGTTTGTATCAATTACATATTTAGGTTTTATATTTTCAAGCCATTTATATACAGATGGTACATCATACTCTTTTGAAGTGTAAATATGATTAGTCATTTGAACAATAAAATCTCTTCCTTTTCGTTGTTCTAAACTCATAGCTGCTCTTGTATATTCGTACATTAACCTTGGACTCATAGCTCTATTATTATTTAAAGCTAATATCATTGAGTCACTATCATAAGGTAATTTTTCTCCATCTTTTGTAAGTGTTTTTTCAAAAACACCCATTCCTAAAAAAGGAATAATTTCTCCATCTTTTAATTTTTTAATTAACTCTTTCATAAAATACCCTATCTTGTGTTTTTTATATAAGAATAATATGCAAAATCTATTCCTTTAATTTATTTAATGACAACCAACTCCTGTATAAGATTGATAAGCTCTATTTAACTCTACTCTCACAACATCTAAATTAAACTCTTTTTCTAAATTTGTTGGCATATCAATATGATAAATTGCTCCATCTTTTCCTATAATAAATAAAGCTTTTGTTAGACAATTTTCATATTTACCATTTACTATTTTTGTTCCATATAATGAAGCAAAATCCTCATTTGTATCAAATATGGTAATCAATTTTTTAAATTTAGGAGTATTAATTTTTTTATCAAAGATTAAATAAGTAGAAATATCAACTTTTGCGCTATTTATAAATTCATCAAAAAAATTAATCTCATCTTTAAACTCTTCATAATTAGGAAAAGATAAAAATATCTGAATTGTTCTTTTTTCATTTGATTTTTTAACTAACAAATCTTTATCATCTAAATCTTTAACTTCAATATCTTCAGCCATATATCCAATATCAATAAATTCATCAATTAAATCAAACTCTTCATTTTTATAAATCATTGTAAAATTCCATACTCTTTTATTTTGTCATGTATTTCATCTAAAGAAAATCCCAACTCTTTTGCAGCTATCTCTTGATTTAGATTATTTTTAATCAATGCACTTTCAATAGCCTCTTTTTCATATAAGTCAATTCTTTTATCACTAACTTGTATAGAGCTATACTCTTTTTTTAAATTATCATCATTTAGAGCTGGTAGTAACAAAAGCATATCATGTTTACTAACTCCGCCCTCTTCATTTCCTAAAAGAACAATTCTTTCTAATGTATTTTCTAATTCTCTTACATTTCCTGGCCAAGGATAAATAGATAAAACATCCATTGCTTCTGGAGTAATTTGTACATTTTTCTTATGATTTCTAATAGCTTTTTCTAAAAAAAACTCAACTAATTGTCTAATATCATCACCCCTTTGTCTTAAAGGTGGTAAATCAATTGGAATAACATTTAATCTATAATATAAATCCTCTCTAAAATCACCATTTTTAACCATCTCTTCCAAGTTTCTATTAGTTGCTGCAATTAGTCTTACATTTACTTTTATTGTCTTATTTCCACCAACTCTTTCAAACTCTCTTTCTTGTAATACTCTTAAAAGTTTTACTTGTGCAGATGCAGAAATATCACCAATTTCATCTAAAAATAGTGTTCCACCATCTGCTAATTCAAATCTACCTTTTCTTGTCTCTTTAGCATCAGTAAAAGCACCTTTTTCATGCCCAAAAAGTTCACTTTCAAGCAGACTATCTGTAATAGCTGCACAGTTTAATTTAATAAAAGGCTCATCTTTTCTTTTACTTCTTTTATGAATTGCTGCTGCAACAAGCTCTTTTCCTGTTCCTGTTTCTCCACGAATTAGTACAGTTACATCAGATTGTGCAATTCGTTGAATTGCATTGAAAACTTGTTTCATCTTTTCACTATCACCAATAATATCTCCAAAGTTATGAACTTTAGAATCCCATTCCATTTTATAGTAAAGCTTTAACTCTTTTAATCTCTCTTTTTCTTTTTTATTTAATAAATATGAGTAAATTGATTGTGCAAAAATTGAAGAAACTATCGTCAAAATCCTAACACAGTCATCAAATCCAATTTCTGTTGTTTTTGTTAAAGTTGCTCCTAAAACTCCTATTGTTTCATCTTCTATTATTAAAGGAACTGCAACATAAGATAGATTATTTAAATCTCTTTTCCCTGATTTATTCAAAAACAAAGAATCATTATGAATATTTTCTACAACAACTGGTTCTTTAGACTCAGCTGCTAGACCAGTTACACCCTCACCTAACTTATAACATGATAATTTTTTTTGTATTGTACTTAATTCAACAGAAGCAAATACATTTAAGTAACTATCCTCTTCTAAAAGATGAACAGAACAGTTTGTTAGGTGTAGAGAATTTTTCAGTATCTTCATAGATTTTTCTAAAGAAGTCTCTAAATCATAATGGTTTGATATCACAGAAGCGATATCATACAGTGTTGTTAATTCTTTTAATGTAAGACAACTCATACATGCTGTTTTATCAAAAAGTGCCATAATACTTGTCCTTCATTATTAAGTGTTATATTTCTATTATAAATCAATTTTATAGTTAGTAAATACCTTTCTTGTTTATTAATTATTCATTTTAATTAGAATTTTTTATTTTTTTACAGATCTCTTCTTTTGGAAGTTTTTTTGCTCCTGGTTTAATCCACCAAATCTCTCCATTTGATAACTCAACTTCTCCACCCCAATTACTTTCATCATCAAACTCCAAAGATTCAATTGTCTCTTCCATATCTTTTTTTGCAAAATAAAAAAAGATTTTTCCTTCTTGTTCTCGTAACATTACTTTTGCCATTTTTTCTCCTTTATTTTTTATTTATTATTAGCTTTCTTATTTTTGACCAAAAGTCATCTTCTTCAAACTCCAATTTAAAAAAACCTTTTTGAAATTCACTTATTAAAATATGTTTATTATATTTTTCATTTAAAGTGGGGAAATCTTTTCTAAAATGAGAACCTCTACTCTCTTTTCTCAAATTTGCACTTAGTATTATTGCTTCAGATATTTCAAGGGCATTTCTTAGCTCCAAAATAGAACTTAACTCCACATTATTTCTTTTTTCTTTATTTATACAATGTAAAGAGTATGATTGTGTTCTTAGATATTTTATATAATCAAATGCCTTTATTAAACTTAACTCATCTCTTATAATTCCTACATTTTCATACATACAATTTCCCAAAGAGATTCTAATTGCATTAAAATTTTTAGAACTATCTGAAGAAAATATATAATCTATCATCTCTATATCTTTTATCACATTGTTATAGTTAATAATTTCAAAACTATTATCAATACTATAAGTCAATGCTTTTTGTCCTGCTAATTCTCCAAATACAGTTGATTCTAATAAAGAGTTTCCTCCTAATCTATTTGCACCATGTATTTGAGTATTTGCCATCTCACCACATATAAATAGACCTTTTATTTTACTTTCTACCATATTTGTAACTTCTACTCCACCCATACTATAATGTGCAACTGGTTTTATTTGTAAAAGTTCTTTACTTATATCTACTCCAACTTGATTAAATGCAGCATTATATAAACTTGGTAATTTTTGTTGTATTTTTTCTAAACCTAAATGTCTTAAATCAATATAAACTTTTTTGTTTTTTTGTTGTTGTTCTACTATTGCTTTTGCAAGTTTATCTCTTGTTTCAAGTTCATTTACAAAACGTTCATTATCTTCATTTATTAAATATCCACCCTCAGCTCTTGCCGCTTCTGTTACCAAATAGTTTGTTTTTTCAATTCCTGTTGGATGAAACTGTATAAATTCCATATCTTTTAAAGCTAATTTTGCACGCAAACAAACTGCAATTAAATCACCCGTATAATCTTGTGCATTTGTAGAGTTTCCTCTAAAAATACCTGCATATCCACCACCTGCTAGAACAACAGCTTTAGCGGGATATACTAAAACATTTGAATCTACTCTTCTTAAAGCAATAACTCCACTGATTTTATTTTTATGTACTGATAAATTTAAAACAAAAGTATTAACTAAAAAAGTTATTCCAAGTTGTTTAGCTTGTTTTATTAAAGCTTGAGTAATTGCACTTCCTGTTTTATCTTTGACATAACAAGTTCTATTATGTTTACCTCCACCAAAAGGTCGTTGCAAAATATTTCCATCTTCATCTTTATCAAAATCAACTCCATAAAGTTCTAACTTCGAAATTATTTTATTTGCACGTTTACACATATAAGTTATATTTTCTAAATTTGCTAAATATTTAGATGAATTATATGTATCATCAATATGAGATTGGATTTTTTCTGAATCACTTTCATCTAAAACTGCATTTATTCCACCACATGCCATAGATGAATTTGATTTAAAGATATTTCCTTTTGTGATAATTGCTACTTTATTTGTAGAAGTTTTTGCTTCTATTGCAGCCATAAGACCTGATACTCCACCACCTACAACTATTACATCATAAATCATAACTATACTTTGTACATTAAATCATATTTTGCTCTTGGCACTGATTTAATCTTTGTTATTTCTAAATTACTTTTTATATGAACAGGAACTTTTGAAGCAAACAGTGAACTAATTATTCCAGGTGTAGAACGAACAAATTGTAAAGCAAGTTGAATATCATTTTCTAATATCATCTTTGAATCAAGTAAATATCCTATTTCGGCTTTAAAAGAGCGTTTAAAAAGATTCATTTGAAGTAAAGAAGAACTAGAAATAAGGCCAAGTCCTAATCTATGTGCTGCTTGAACAACAGTACATCTTTCATTTGTTACTATTTGTGTTGGCATTGTATAAATAGAAGTTTTTGCTAAATTAAAAGGCGTTTGAATATATCTAAAGTGATGTTCTCTTCCAGCTACTTTTACAGCAATTTTTACTAAATCTTCTAAATTTATATGCTCTTTGGAATTCTCATCATTTATAAAAGCATTCCAAACAGCAACTCCATAATATTTAATTAGTCCAGAATCAACCATCTTCTCAAATCTTTCAAATACTTTCTCTATTTTTTTTAAGAATTTTTTATATCCAAGTGATATTAGTTGCATTTCTGGATTATGTAAAAAGAAGATATCAATTGAATCAAGTTGCAGGTTATTTAGTGATTTTTTACAAGACCATTCTAAAAAGTCAGGGGTCATACAGTGTTGGTCTAATTCGATATCTTCTCTTGTTGCAAGTTTTTTACTTATAATATTATCTTCTATCCATGTATAAGGATTTTTAGGGAAAGGATAATCAAGTTGAATAAACCCAGCTTTTGAACAGACAATTAACTCCTCTCTTGATACTTCACCATCATTTATAAGCTCTTTTATAGCTATTGCAATCTCTTTTTCACTTTGGCCATATCTGTAATTACTTGCTGTATCTATTAAATTTATTCCATCTCTTATCGCTTCTTTTACACCTTCAATATAATGAAAAACATAATTTTCCTCTTTATAAGGTTCTTTATTAAAAGTTCCTAAGCCCAACTTTGAGAAAATTAAATCATTGTGTTTCACATAAAAATCTTTATAATTTGAAAATTTTTTTGCAAAATTATATGTTGATTGAGGTGTTGCATAAGACATATCTCTTCCTTAAAAATAATCCTTTTATCTAAAGGTTATATATCTATATGCAAAAACTGTTCCCTAGAGTTTTTTATTTTTATATTTATAGTTTGTATAAGCTATTATAAAACCTATATAAACTATTAAAACAGAAGCTATAATTATTTTTGTAAACATTATGACTCCTCAAAAACTAGAAGAAAAATCCTCTAGTTATTATCTTACTGCATCAAAGAAATAATCTGTTTGAGCAATATCTTTAGTCTCTTCATCTAAATGGTCTAAAATTGAGTTTGTAATCCATGTTAATAGATTTATTCCACCTTCATAACCACTAATTGAATATCTATGTAAATGGTGTCTATCAAAAATAGGGAAACCTATTCTAATTAGAGGAATTTTA
This sequence comes from Arcobacter sp. CECT 8986, assembly GCF_004116725.1. NCBI lineage: Bacteria > Pseudomonadati > Campylobacterota > Epsilonproteobacteria > Campylobacterales > Arcobacteraceae > Arcobacter > Arcobacter sp. CECT 8986. The sequence goes on from NZ_PDKG01000003.1 coordinate 233,398, forward strand.
GTATCTCTATATAACTCTTTTCCATAAACATTACCAATCATAAAATCAACTGGTTCTGTAAATAATAGACTTCTTAATGCCCATAAATCTTTATTAGGCCAGATGTTACATTCATCAGCTCTATTAGATTTCTCTAAAATAGCTTTCATTTCATCTTCCCAACCTTTTCTTGGGGCATTATGACAAACAACATGAGTTGGAATAGAACCCATTTCAACTAAGAAAGAAACCATCCCTAATAAAAAGTCAGGGTCTCCCCAAATTGCAAATTTTTTACCATGCATATATGCATAAGAATCTTGCATTGCATCAACTAATTTAGCCCTTTGATTTTTTAACTCATTTGGAACTTCTTTATTAGTTAATTCTGATAATTTCATAACAAAAGCATCAGTACCACTTAAACCAATTGGATTACAAGTTACATACTCTTGTTTCCATTTATTTTTAATTGTTTTAGCAGTTGAAACAGTAGAATACTTTTGCAAAGAGATAGTTGTTTTTGCATTTATTGCTGTTTTTGCATCTTCAATTTTTGTTCCACCAGCATATAATTTATATTCACCAGCTCCAGTGTCCCATTGTTCTTCATGGTCACCAATCATAATAATTTTATCACTGAACATTTTTGAAATATTTTTAATCTCTCGTAAAGAACCTAAATATGGTTCAAATCCAGGGATTATATTGATTCTTTCTTCATCTTCAACTCTTTCACTTCTTGAAGGGTTTAGTTGTTCTAAAGTTGCTTTCATCATATTATCATAACCTGTAATATGTGAACCAACAAAAGATGGAGTATGTGCATATGGGATTTCAATATTATCTAATTCCCCTTCTGCTTCTTCTCTTGCACCTGTAACAAATGCATTTAAATCATCTCCAATAACTTCTGCCATACAAGTAGTAGAAACTGCTATCATATCTGGTTTATATAAAGCATTACAGTTTCTTAAACCATCTTTCATATTTGCTAATCCACCAAAAACAGCCGCTGATTCACTCATAGAATCAGATACACAAGGAGTTGGCTCTTTAAAGTGTCTAGTAAAATATGTTCTAAAATATGCAACACAACCATGTGAACCATGAACATAAGGCATTGTATTTTCAAATCCAAGCCCTACCATAACAGCACCTAAAGGTTGACAAGCTTTAGCAGGATTAACTGTAATTGCTTCTCTACTTAAGTTTTTTTCTCTGTATTCCCATGATTTTGTCCACTCTGCAATCTCTTCAACTTTTTGAGGATTTGTTGCACCAACTGAACTTTCAAATTGTTTTTTATTTTCTAAAACCTCTTGATATTCTGGTTTTAAAAATAGTTTTTGTCCATTTACTATATTATCTACGTCTTGCATATTACGCTCCTATCTCTTCTTTTTCCCATGGTGCTTGAGTATGATTCCATACAGGTGAATTCATAGCCAAATCCATATCTTTTGCAAATACTGCAAATGCATCATATCCATGATAAGGACCACTATAATCCCATGAGTGCATCTGTCTAAAAGGTAATCCCATTTTTTGGAATACATATTTCTCTTTTACCCCAGCAGCTACTAAATCTGGTCTCATTTTTTTAACAAACTGTTCAAGTTCGAACTCATTTGCATCATCATAAATCAAAGTAGATCTTTTTAAATCCTCTTTTGTTCTTTTATAATCATCTCCATGTGCAAACTCATAACCAGTTCCAATAACTTCCATACCTAAATCTTCATATGCTCCAATAACGTGTCTTGGTCTTAATCCACCAACATAAAGCATAACTTTTTTACCCTCTAATAAAGGTCTATATTTTGCAATAACAGCATCAGTCATAGCAGTATATTTTGCAATAACTTCTTCAGTTTTCTTTTGAATTTTTTCATCAAAAAATGCTGCAATTTTTCTTAAACTTTCAGTAGTATTTGATGGTCCAAAAAAGTTATATTCCATCCAAGGAATACCAAACTCTTGTTCCATATGTCTTGAAATATAGTTCATTGATCTATAACAATGAAGTAAATTTAATTTTGATTTTGGAGCAATAGCCATCTCTTTATAAGAAGCATCACCAGACCATTGTGCAATTACTCTTAATCCTATCTCTTCTAATAAAATTCTTGTTGCCCATGCATCTCCACCAATATTATAATCTCCAATAATTGATACATCATAAGGTGTTGATTCAAAATCTTTTTTATATGAACTATCAGGCATCACATGATCTCTAATCATATCATTTGCAATATGATGTCCTAAACTTTGAGAAACACCTCTAAACCCTTCACATGAAACTGCTACAGTTTGATGTCCAGTCTCTTTTTTGTGGATTTTTGCAACTGATTGAATATCATCACCAATTAGACCAATTGGACATTCAGATTGAACAGAAATACCATTATTTAAAGGGAAAAGTTCATCTATCTCTTCAAGAGCTTTTTTTAACTTTTTATCCCCACCAAAAACAATATCTTTTTCATTAAAATCAGTTGAGAAGTTCATAGTTACAAATGTATCAACACCTGTTGTACCAATATAGTAATTTCTTCTTCCACCTCTTGAGTATTGACCACAACCAATAGGACCATGAGAAATATGAATCATATCTTTAATTGGTCCCCAAACAACCCCTTTAGAACCTGCATATGCACATCCTCTTTGAGACATAACTCCAGGAACTGTTTGTTTATTACTTCTTGTTGTATCACAAGAACCTTTTACGCCTTCTGGACTATCAACTCCTAAGTGCTTAGCTCTATTTTTAGCAGCTTTTGCAGGATAAGCACTTAAAACTTCTTCAATAGCCTCTTGCTGTTGAGTTTGTAATGTTTCTTCACCCATGTTTCTTCCTCTTTATATTTATGCTACTTTTACTCTGTAAAGATTCATATCATCTAATTTTTTACAAAGTTCCTTTGTTATCTCTTTATCTACTGATTTTGAGATTTCAGAAATTTGATATTTATTTGTGTAATAAACCATTTTTGTTTCACCTTCAATTTCTGAATTTTCATAATAATCAACAAATGCTGTATGAGCAAATGTTCCTTCTGGAACTACTAACTCTTCTAAAATAGTTCCTTCTCTTGTTTCACTTGTTAAAGTAACAGTTTTACCTTTTGATTCAATTCCATCTTCTACTTTTTCAATAACTTTATCAAAACTTACATCATTTCCCATTTCTGCTGGAAAGTGGTATCCACAAATAAACATTTTTTCTCCTTTTATTACTTTAATTTTTACTATTTTTTATGCGTCAGCTTTTTTACCAATTGCATCTTCTTCAACTTCTTCTTCTAAACCATATTCCATTAATAGATTTTCTAAATCATCCATTTCTAATGGTGCAGGAATAACTTTTAAATCATTCTCAATAATTTTTCTTGCTAACTCTTTATATTCAAATGCTTGATCAGAGTTTGGAGCAAATTCAACAACTGTCATTCTTCTAAGTTCTGCTCTTTGCACGTGGTTTGATCTTGGAACAAAGTGAATCATTTGAGTACCAATTTGAGTAGCTAAGTTTTTAGCTAAGTCATACTCTTTATCTGTCATTCTTGCATTACAAATAAGTCCAGCAAGTCTAACTCCACCAGTATTTGCATATTTTAAAATACCTTTTGAAATATTATTAGCCGCATACATAGCCATCATTTCACCTGACATTACGATATAAATCTCTTGTGCTTTACCTTCTCTAATTGGCATTGCAAAACCACCACAAACAACATCTCCAAGAACGTCATAAGATACAAAATCTAAATCCTCATCATATGCACCTTCTTCTTCTAAGAAGTTAATTGCAGTAATTACACCTCTACCTGCACATCCAACACCTGGTTCTGGTCCACCTGATTCAGTACAATTAATAAACCCTTCTGTAATATCAGTATTATCCATATTAAATTCATCTGCACCTGGTTTACATACATCTTCTAATTCTAAATCTTCAACAGTTCCTGCTTCACTTGCTAATTGCATAATTGTTGATTGTGCTTTTTCATGTAAGATTAATCTTGTTGAATCTGCTTTAGGGTCACATCCAACGATTAATATTTTCTTTCCATAATAGTGACACATTGCTGCTAATGTATTTTGAGAAGTAGTTGATTTACCAATTCCACCTTTACCATAAAATGCTATTTGTCTTAATTCTGACATCCTATCTCCTTTGATTTATGTTTACTAAAACAGAAAATGCATTTAATGTTCCACAGAAGATTTTTCTAAATAAAATTATTTTAATTTAGTGATTTTTTAGATAATTTAACTATAATAATTCAAAATAACTATAGATTTTTAGATAAATAGGAACACACAATGGAAGTAAATTTAAAAAGTATTGCAATTGGAAAAATAAAAAATTATTCAAAAAATGACAAAGAATTTGAAAGTGCTTATAAAAAAGATATTTTTTTAGATTCTGCAAAGATTGATTTTGATGGATTTATTGATGATTTTCAAGCAGATAAAAGATACCATGGAGGAGCAGATAAAGCTATTCATATTGGTTCAAATACTCACCTTTTGAAAAATCCTGATTTTGATAAACTTTTTATTGGATGTAATATAATAGTTGAAAGATTAGATGAAAAAGATATTTGCGTAGGAGATATTTATAAAATTGGTGAAGTGCAAATTCAAGTAACTCAACCAAGACATCCTTGTTGGAAAATTGGAGCAATCTTTAATAAAGAGATAAATAGATACATTGTTAAAAATCATGCAACAGGTTGGTATGTAAAAGTTCTAAAAGAAGGGACTATCAATATATCAGATAAAATAGTTTTAGAAAAAAGAGTTTCAAATTTAACAATTTATGATTTATCAAGTTTTCTTAAAAATAAACCAAATGATAAAAGAATAATAAATGAAATTCTAGAATCAGAATTTATCGCACAAAGTTATAAAAAAGATTTTTTAAAAGCATTAGATAAAAAGTAAACTTACTTTTTATCCTCTTGTAAACTTCTCTCCAGATGCAGTATAGATAACTCTTTTTCCATAAAAATCAGTTCTGTCTTTATTCTCAAAAGAGGCTTTATTTACAAAATCAGCATATTTTGAAGAGTGATGAATATAATTATCTTTTAGTTTTTTATATTTATCATCATCATTTTTAAACTCTCCTTTTACTTCCAATACTTTATATATACTAGTTAAAAAATCATCTTTTTTTAAACTGTATAAAGATAAAGAACCAAAAGGAACAATCTCTAAAGCTTCTTTTTTACCTAAATGTTTGCCTTTTGTCATATCTTTATAAATAGCTCTTTCATACATAATTTTCAATGTTACATATTCATATTTATTTAAAATCTCTTTTTTATGCATATATAAAAAAAGAACTGGTTGAAGCATGGATGTTCCTGTAATCACTTCTGGAATAATACAATAATAAAATCCATCTTCATTATTTTCTTTTATATCATCTTTTGATTTTACTTTTTTTATATTATTTGTATTTAGCCAATTATATTTTTTATTCCATGCAAGTAGTATATTTTCTATATTTATTGGGATTTTATCATAATCTTTAACATATCTTTTAGTTAATAAAGTAGTTTCACTATTATCATTATATCCACCTCCAACATCTGAATGAGCTCCAGGGATAAAATACTCTTCAAACTTTTTTCCACCACTTAAAGTTGTTCCTTCTGTTTTTTGTAACTCTTGATTTTTATCTAAAAAAATAGAGTATGCATCAAAGTTATATCTAAACTCATCATTTGCCATAAGATGAACAACTTGCCCTATTTTTTTGTCATTTCCATCTTTGAAAAAATCTAAATTTAAAGTTTCAAAATCATTTGCTTGTTTTATACCAAAGTGAGGAACAGTATCATAAACTCCAGCAAATCTAAAATTTATAGATTCTATTGTTATTTTTTCTTTTCCATAGTATGGATTTTTTACTCTACTTCTTCCTGAACCATAATATCTTTTTTGTGTATTTAAAGGATTATAATACCTTTTTCCATCAATAGATACTATGTCATTACTTCCAAAAAAAGGTGTGAAGATATTTTCACCTTTTTTCATTTTTATACTATACTTATCATCACTTTTTTCTGAATTATTTAAAATAGAACAGATAAAATGCCTAGCTGTTGCTGCACCTCTACTAAAACCAAAAACATCAAAATATAATTCAGTTATATAACTAATTTTTGATGCTCGAAACTGTTCTGCTATTTTTATACAAGTATAAATAATATGAGCTTCTATTCCTGTCTTATCTTTTGTTAAAAACTTTTCTCCACCAAGACCAGAACCAAATAAAACAGAATCTTCTTTATACCCTTCTTGAATAAAAGGATTATTTGTTCCAGCACCACTTTCATATAATTTAAATCTAGTTGTTGAAAGAATAGTTTTATCTCTTTTTACATCTGCTCCATCATAAAGATTATATAATCTACTAATATTTGTCTCACCATTTACAAAACTACTATCTTCACTATCATCAACTAATATATTTTCTCTTATAAATTCTTCTCTATTTTTTTCTTCACTTGTATTTAACTCTTTTTTTACATCAACAAAATATTCAAATACTTTTTTTGCATGATTTGCTTTTAGACTTTGAAGTAACTCTTTTTCTTCTGTTTCTAAATTTGAATCTTCATCAAAATATCTTATCTCTTTTTTTGCTTTATCAATTTGAGAAAGCAATAAAAGTAAAACCTCATCATTCATTTTAGGACTTGGTTCTGATAGTATGTACTCTTGAATTGAATTATATTCTTCAGTTTTAGTTTTTGGCTCAAATAAGAAACTTCTATTATCTTCAATATATTTAGCAGGCTCATCTAAAAAATCTACATAATTCCTATAAAAATTTATATTATAGATATTATTATTTGTACCATCAAAAAAGACTCCATATTCAATGACTACTTCAGGCATATATGAAGCTGTAATATTCTCTTCATAAATAATTACTTCAAGCTCTTTTTTAGGAGAGTCTTTTTTTATATTATATACATAAGGAATAGATACTATTATATAAGCACTCTCTTTTTCTAAATTTCTTATTTGTTCTTCATTTATTATCTTTTGGCAACTATCTTTATTAAAATATAAAGTTCCTATGCTTTTAGTATCATCATTTTGTTTTAAGCTATCTTCTAGTTTTTGATTATAAGCATGATTATAACCTTTTGCTTTTAGAACACTCCCATATGAATTTGCATTATATAAATTCAAAGAAGTCAAATTTACTATTTTTTTATTTATTTCTATTTTTGAAAAAGAGGTTAATTTACTTTTTATTAGATTTTCACTCTCTTTTGTTATAGCTTGTGTTAAATATTTGCTATATTCATCTTTTACTTTATTTAATATTTTCTTTTTATCTTTTTCATCTTTATTTATTATTTCACTCTCTTCTTCAGATACAATAATATAAGCACATCTAGTTCTAGAAGAGGAGTCATAATCATCTATATTTTTACTAGTCTCTTCAATAGAGTATCTATAAAAATGTGCACCTTCACTCTCTTTAAAAAAAACTTCTCCTATTGTTATATCATTACTACTCATAAATAATTCCTAACTCTTTTAATCTAGCTATTGCATTATATTTTACACTTGAATCTAAAGCTTTTTTATACCACTCTATGGCTTTTTCTTTGTTTTTTAAATAATCTTGATAAGTTAATCCAAGATTATATGCAGCTTTATCATTACCTTTTTTATAGGCCAATTCATACCACTTTATTGATTTTTCATAATCTTTATTTTTTGTATATACATTTGCTACACTTGCAAGACAAGAGATACAATCTAACTCTTCATAACCTTTTTTAAACCAATAAATTGCTTTTTGATTATCTTTTAATACTTCCCAATATATAAAGCCTAGTCTATTTACAGATTCTTCACTTCCAAGTTCTAAGCCTTTTTTATACCACTCTATTGCCTTTTCATAATCTTTTAAATCTTCTTCATAATATGTACCTAACGCAGCTGCACACAATCCAGAGCCAAGTTCATATCCTTTTTTATAATAATCAAGACCTTTTTTATCATCTTTAAATAATTTTTCTTTTCTATAAAAAACACCCAAACTATGATAAGCACCAAGTTCTCCCAACTTAGCAGCTTCTTTAAAAGTCTCAATAGCTTTTTCATACTTCTCTTGTTTTCTATATATATGAGCCATTGCTAGCAACGAATAAGTATCACCTTTTTCAAAGGATTTCTCATACCACTTTAATGCTTTTTTATATTGAAACCTCTTATCATAAATTACACCTAAATTATGTGCTGCTTTTTCTTTTCCATTATTTGCTGCTATTTTATAATATTCTATTGCTTTATCTTTTTCATTTAAAAAGTTTGAATACAAACTTCCCAATTGCAAGTAAGACTCTATACTCCCTTTTTCTTTCCCTTTATTAAAATACTCTTCAGCTTTTTTATAATCTTTATCTCTCATATAATACAAGCCTACACAGTTATAACCTTGTATCTCTCCATCTTTGATTAACTTTTTATAATCTTCTAAATCTTCTTTTGTATAAATTCTCTTATTACACTGTTTTATATCATATATACTTTTTTTTAATTCTACTTTTTCATCACGACATGAAGCCAATAACATTGAAAAAATAATTAGGATAAATAGGGATTTTATAGATAAGTTCAAAACAAACCTTAATAATAATTTTTTTGATTATATTAAAATTTATATTCATTTAGGTTTAAATAATTTTTTTAGTAGTAAAATAATTTTATAAACTTTCCACCTTATAAAGTTTTTTTCTCTCTTTAGAAGAAGGAATATCTAAGATTTTTCGATATTTAGTAACTGTTCTTCTTACCATTTTAAGATTATATTTTTCAAAAACTTTTTCTAAAATATGTTGGTCTGTTAAAGGTTCAGTTCTATTTTCATACTCAATTAAACTCTTAATATAGCTTTTAATTTGAGAAGAAGATAAATCTTTATTATTAACTGCATTTGTAAAAAAGTGTTTTAAAGGAAATACTCCTAAACTACATTCAATATATTTATTTGCAACTGCTCTACTTATAGTTGATTCTGCAAAATTAAGTTCATTTGCTAATTCTTGCATAGAGAAAGGTTTAAGTTCACCACCTACAAAAAATGATATTTGTTTTTCTACAATTAATAATACAATTTTATAAAGAGTTGATTTTCTTAAATTTAATAGATTTACCAAATCTCTTGCTTGTTTTATCTTCTCTTTTATTTCTGATTTTTTAGAAGAGAAAGGGTCTTTTACTTCTATGTCTGGATAATAAGCATTATTTATTTTTATATTTATATCCTCATTTACTTCCACAAAAAAATCTGGAATTATTTGAGTATTTGTATTTATATACTCAATTGCAGGAGGATTATTAAAATGTTTTATAACTTCTTTTGCATCTTCAAATCTATGATGAGTTGCATACTTATCTAAAACTTTTATATTTTTAATGATTTTTTTTATAAATTTATAGAGTTCATCATCAATTTTCTTATCAGAAGCATCAAGTTGAAATAAAAATGATTCTGATAAATCTATTGAGCCAACACCACTTGGTTCTAACATTGAAAACCTTTGTCTAATTGATTCTACATAAGTTGAAGTAACATTACAATTTATAGCAATACTTTCAATATCTCCTTCAAAATATCCCTCTTCATTTATATCACATAAAATTTCAGTTGCAACTTTTTGTGAATTTGGAGTTGGAAAAAGAGGTTCGCATATTTGTTCACTTATTTTATCATTTAATGACTTCTTATATATTGCTAAAGACTCAACAAATTCAGAGCTAGGGCCTTGAGATATAAAATCATTATAAAAGTCTTTTGGTTTTTTAACCTCTAAAAATGGATTTTCATAAGATATATTTTTTAGATGTTTTTCTAAATCTTGAAGTGAAGATTGTAGCATTGGAAGCCATAACTTCAAAGATAAACTAAGACTTTGTTTTTGTGCTATTGATGTTGATAATACTTGTGCCATATTCTTACCTACTCTTTTTACATTCTACTCAAATTCAAAAACAATTTGAGTAGAATTATGTATATTTATTAGTATTTAATTCTAACTACACCATTTGGCTTAACTATTTTCATTTGACATGAAAGTCTAGTTTTATCTGTACATGTTCCTGCACAAGCCTCTTTTATTACTTTTTTCTCTTTTTCATTTATCTCTGATAAAAACTCCATACCCTGTTCTATTTCTACGATACAAGTACCGCATTCTCCATCTCTACAACCAAAAGGTAAAGCAGACCCAGATGCTTCAACAACATCTTGGATTGTACTTCCTGGTTTTACATTAATTGCTAAAAAATCATTTATAATCTCTACTCTTGTTGTCATCTTTTTTCCTTTAATTTAATTTATATGGTTTTACTAAAATATCACCTTTGATTAGCATCATTGGTGCAATTCTAATTTTGGACTAATTGTAAATTGTTGGCATTGTAAAGCTTCATCTTTTGAAATTGCTCCAAGTTCAACTAATAAATCTAATTCTTCATCTTCCATGTAACTTGTTGGTTCTTCATCTGCTAAGTTTTCCACTTCAATTAAACTTTTTGAATAATCACTTGTGTCACCTGAAATTGGAACATGTTTCTCTTTTGCTAACCTTACAATTGGTTCACCAATTTTTGCATCATAAACACCATCTGTATTTGTATCAAAATGCATAAAAATCACTTTTGCCATTCTTTATTCTCCTTTATTGATTTTTTTAAACTTTTCTCTATGCTTTTTCAAAAACTGCATCTCTTTTTCAACTTCATCTTCATACTCTTGCATAGCAAATAATTCATGTTCTCTACAACCTACAATCTCAACTAATGCAGATTCAATTCCTAAAAAGTGAACTTCATAAACTCTTATTACTTGAAGAAATTCACCCACTTTTCTTATATATCCTATTGAACCAGCTGGCATCATAACTGTACCAATTGAACAAAAAGGATAAGTTCCATCATTTACAATATCTTTTAACAACTTTACTTGTTGTCCTACAAAAAACTTAGGTTTTTCTTCATCATTTGCAGACCTACTTGCTGTTACCTCATCGTATAATGTAGTATTTACATCCACTATTGATTTATGTTCGTATCCATTAGCAACCACAACTTCCCCCTGTACTTGATGAACAAGAAGAACATCCAGATAAATTACCTTTTTCAAACATATTCCAAACTTGCGCAGCACTTGGAGCATATCCATTCTTAAAATCCATATATACTCTTAATAATGAAAACTTCAAAAAGTCCATTAGTTTATTCTCTTCTGCTATTGAACTTAAACCCTTTTTTATAAGATTTCCATACTCTTTCATAATATGAAATCTTTTTACATTAATTAACTTTTGGTCATACTCAATGTTAAAAAAATTAAAGTAATCCTCTGTATTTGTTAATCTATAAAATTCATCAATTGTTTTCATAGCTATACCTTTTTTTAGAAAATCTCTTTTTTTAAATTACCAATCCAATTTTCTATTCTTGTTTGAGTTTTCTCTTTTTCATTATGTTCATCTATTGCCAAACCACATAACTTATCACCTATTTGAGAAAGTGAAAATTTGTAGTTATAATCATTTGCATCAACAAAGCCAACAATATTTGCACCTGCTTGGGAAAATGTTTTATATAATTTCCCTAATGCAGAACAAAAATGCTCCCCATGTTTTACACTATCACCTGCTCCAAATAGAGCAATTTTTTTACCTGAAAAATCAACGCCATCAGATTCAATATCAAGTTGAGGGTCAACCCATTCATGGTGAACATCTCCTTGTCCCCATGTTGAGCTTCCTATAAATAAAACATCATAATCCAACAACTGCTCTACATCATCAAAGTCTTCTTCCATATTTATAAAGTCTTCTTCTTCAACATTAAAAGCTTTTGCTAATTCTTCAGCAATTTTCAAAGATGTACCACCAGCAGTTGCACAAAATATCCCTACATTTGCCATTTTCTTTCCTTTAACTTTTATACTTTTTATATTTTTCTTGTGCTTTTAATAAATAAGTTTCACCCTCTTGCTCTAACTTTTCAAAAGTTCGAAAAGAGAATCTATGTGCATCTTTAAAATACTTTTCACAAAGTACAATATCATTAGCAAAAACAACTACTCTCCCAAAACCTTCATGACTCATCTCCATTACAACTGAACACATTACGCCTGTAAGTTTTTCAAAAGCTAAAGCTATTGCTTGATAAATAAGTCTTATATCTTGAATTTGCATTTCATCTATATCTGCAATAATTGCAATATTTTTCAAATCCTCTTTTGTCTTTACATATTTTTCATTTAATAGTTCTTCATCTGATTTATTACTCCAAGTACCAAACTGGTCAAGTGCTCTTATTTGTCCTACTAAAGTGTTTAAAAATAGTTCTTTTAGTTCCATTAGGCAACCTTCTTTTCTACTATTTTTTTAATAAATGGTGGAGGATTTGTATTTAACATCTCTTTTAGTTTTTCTACTTCTTTATCAATTTGGATAATCTCTTTATATTTAATAGTGAAAATCCCATTATTGATTAGTTTAGCTGCTGCTGTTGCACCAATATTTGTAAAATAAACAATATCAATTCCTTTCAAGGCTTCAACTGTTTCATCTGTTTGTTTTGGTGTAACTTTTACTATTTTGCAAAGTGCAGTAGAGACTTTACTTATTTCATAAACCGCAAACTGTTTAGCACTACCAAAGTGTGAATCTATACTACTTAAATCAGTAGTTGCAAAACCTACTTTTAGTACGCCTTGAGTTTCATTGTTTGATTTAATTTCTATACTATTCATTGTTTTTTCCTAGTAAATTTAAATATTAATATGCAAATAGTGTTCCACAAAAAAATAAACCAAAATTATTCAAATTTATAGTGATTTATTATATTTGCTAATTCAAAAAGTAAATAACAACTTCCTTCATATAACACATCGTTCTTTAACTGATTTCCAACACCTTCAAAATCAGGAAAACCTCTTAAAAGAAGTGCTTTTTTATATTTTTTTGTATATCTTTCACCATGAAAGTTTGAAATCAATACATCACTTTGTAGAAGATATTTTTCCACATCTTCAAAATCTCCAACTAATATATTTTCACACTCTAATTTTTCTAAAACTTCATCTTTATGAGTTGTTATGATTGCTTTAATATTTGCACCTGCTTCTATGATTGTATTTGCTATACTTACACATTGGTCTGGTTCTAAAGCCAAAACAAAAGAGCTACTTCCTATTGAAAAGTGAGTATCTAAAAGTGCATCTTGTAATCTTTTTCTCCATCTTACAATACTAGGATGAGGAGTTGTAATCTCTTTTATACTGCACAATTTTTTATAAAATTTATCAGTCTCTTCTAATCCGCATAAACTATCAAAATGAAGTAAGTTTATATTCTCATTTTTCTTTAGCATTAACTCACCAGCTTTTTTTACACTATTTCCAATAGTTATAACAAGAGAAGATAAAGCTAAATTTTTAATCTCTTCAACACTAATTCCACCAGAAGTCAATGCTCCTTGTTTTTCACCTAAATGTCCATCTAAACTATCACTTAAATCAGGAAGTGAGTAAACTTCATAACCAAATAAAGAAATAGTATCTTTTATCTTTTCTACTTCTATTGGTTTTAAATTGACATTTGGAATTATTAAAGCTTTATTATTATCAATATAAGATGTTTTATTCACTAATTGAGTGATTATTGCTTCTACACTTTTAGCAAATCCACTTTCTAATGAACCCTCAAAATCAGGAGTATTTACATAAACCATTTTTTGAATATCTTCAAGTAATAATGAAGCACCTTTAATATCATCACCTTTTGTTTCAGTTAAACCTGTTGTAAAAAGTCCAACTAAATCTGGTTTTACTTTTTTAGTAATATTTTTTATACTCTCACTTATTGCATAATCTCCACCATCAATAACTGCTGTTATATCATTTACTGCTGTTGTTTGAACTGCAATTGGATCATTAAAATGTCTTGTGAAAAAAACTTTTGAAAAAGAGGCACAACCTTGTGCTCCATGCATTAAAGGCATACAGTTTTTAATACCTAAAAAGCACAACATTGCACCCATTGGTTGAGATAATTTTATAGGATTTAGTTGAAGTGGTTTTGCACTTAATGCGTCCATAATAAATTCCTTATGGTATATTTTATAAACATATGCAAAAAGTGTTCCACTATATTTTTTTATAATTAAATAATAATTTTATAATATTTTGTGATATAATTAAAAAAATAAAAAAGGATATTTATGTCTATTGGTACATTTACAACAAATAGCAATTTATCTCTTCAAGATTTAAACTCTAAAGATGTTCCTTCAGGTAAATATAAACTAAAAGAGACAGCAGTAGAAGTACTTCCTACTCCAAAAGCACAAGAATTTGATGGTTATATAATGAGAGGTAATAAAGCAGTTCCTGCAAAAATTCCAGTTTATTATAGTGAAGAATACTACAAAAAGTTAGAAGAAATAAGACAACGTTCTATTAAAGAAGTGGAACAAGAACTTCACAATAATTCAGAACTTATGAAAGCTGTGATGGATAAAGATAATTAAATTTTTATCTATCAACAACAATCAATCTCAACAGTATCAAGTAACTCAATTCCTTTTTCAAAATCATAATCCTCAAATAAATCAAAAATATAAAATACATTTGAACAGATATGATATAAGATATCTTTTTCATTCTCTTTTGCTAATACTTCATGATAATTTTCAGGAATAAAAGTATCAAACCTTTCCCAAAAACTATTTCTTGCTTCTGGTGTTTTCTCAAAAAGTTCATACAAAGCATCTAAAACATTTGCTGCATCTTTATAGCAATCAATATTATTAAAAGTTACATATCTATCTCTTATCTCTACTTCCATGGTTCTTTTGCTCCTACTATTTTAAATACTCTATTATTTACTGCATATGAGATATCTTTTGCTAAATTTATAAGTCCATTATATGCGCCATAACTAACTTTTTTTTCTTGATTTACATCCACAAATGCTACTTTCTTCTTAATTGCAGTATATAAACTTCTACCACCTGCAAGTAAAATATCAACATTGTGTTCATCAATTAGTTTTGCTTGTTCAACTCCTGGATTTGTCATAAGAATATCTACATATTTTGAAGCTATCTCTTTATCTTCTAATGTTGCTTTTTTCACACTTGTTGCAACTACGTGAAGTCCAATATCTTGTAAAGCACTTGCAATTGACCAAGATTTATTTCCTCCAGTATTTAAAATTGCTTTTTTACCTTTGAATATATTTTTATAAACTTGTAACTGTTTTTCTAAGTTCTCTTCTTCTTGCTTTATTACTTCTTCTGCTTTTTTACTTAGTTCTTCATTTCCAAAAGCATTTACAATACTTCTAATTGCATTTGAAGTATCTCTTTTTCCATAAAAAGATACACTAACATATGGGATTTGATACTTTTCTTGCATCTTTCTTGTTAAGCTTATTAAAGATTTTGCACACACTATTACATTTAGTTTTGCAGTATGTGCCATTTGAATATCTTCTACTCTTCCATCTCCTGCTAAAGTTGAAACAACTTTAATTCCAATTTTTTCTAAAATAGGAGTATATTGCCACATATCACCAGTCACATTATATTCTCCAATCAAATTTATTCCAAAAGGATGAATACTTTCTGGCTCTTTTGTTCCTATTAATTGATGAAATATTGATTCAGCACCAAGTCTTGAACCCAAGTTTTTTCCACCAACAAATCCAGGAGAGTGAATAACAACAATAGGAATATTATATTTTTCTTCCATTCTTGCACATACATTATCCATATCATCACCAATCATAGCAGTTACACAAGTTTCATATACAAATATTGCTTTTGGATTTTTATTTTCTATTATATACTCAATTGCATCTTCAAGTTTTTTGTTTCCTCCAAAGATTACATCATTTGTATTTACATCTGTTGTATATCCTAAAACTGTATTGTTTTGTTTATCATAAGAAGTTAAAGTTTGTCTAGTTTCCCAAGATGCACCAATACAAGTTGCAGGTGAATGAACCAAGTGAACAACATCAGCAAAAGGAAAAAGTGAAATTTGTGAACCTTCAAAAGCACATCCACCTGATGTAGCTCCTGGTTTTGGTTTATCACAAGATGATTTTTTTGTTTTATTGTGAGAGCAAGAACTTTCATTTAATAACTCACTAATTAGTTTTTTATTTACCATCATTGCCTCTTTATTTATTATTTAATTTTATATATGCAAAAACTATTCCACTTTTTTTATTTATATAAAAAGGAACAATTCTTGCATATATGCTTTATAAAAAAGGATATTAAAATGATTGCAATTCCTATTGACAAACAAAACTCAAAATCTATTTCTCAATACTTTGGAAATGCTTCTTACTTTGCACTACTTGATGTAAAATCTGGTGATGTTTGTATTTCTGAAAATAGAGGCAATGGAAATGGTCCAGATACTGCAAACTTTCTAAAAGATATAAATGTTACAAGTACTATTTTTTATCATATGGGTGAAGGTGTATTTAATACTTTAGATAAAAACAATATCAAAGTCTATACTTGTGAAAAAAAAGATTTGAGTATAGAAGATATTCATAATATGTTTTTAAATAAAAATACAAAACAAGTAACAAAACAGAACTCTTCTTTATTATTAGATTCTGGAAATAGTTCTTCTTGTACTTGTGGTTGTAGTAATAAATAAGGATGAAAGATGAAACATCAAGAAGCTTTAAAAGCATATAAAAACAAAGATTTCCAAACAGCTCTTAATATTTGGCAAGAAGAGAGTGAAAATAAAAACCATCAAGCAATGGCAAATATTGGATTGATGTATTTAAAAGGAGAAGGTGTTTCAAAAGATTACTCTCAAGCAAAACTTTGGTTTGAAAAATCAAGTTCTTATGATAATGCCTCTGCGAATTTCAACCTTGCTTTAATGTATCAAACAAAAATTGGAGTTGAAGAGGACTTACAAAAAGCAAAAGAGTATTTTAGAAAAGCAGTTCAAAAAGACCATACTCAAGCTGCATTTAGATTAGCTTTGATATTACTTCAAAATAGAAAAAATATAGATGATGTAAAAGAGGGTTTTGAATGTATGATAAAAGCTGCAAAAGATGGACACTCTTTAGCAAAAATTCAACTTTCACATGATGAAAAACAAAAAAAAGAGAATATTGCTTTAAATGAAGATTTTAGAAAACTCAACAAAGAAAAACAATTAGAAATAATTGAAGATTCTCTAAATAGATATATCAAACCTATTTTATTAAAAGATGGTGGAGATGTATTATTGGTTGATTATATAAATAATCCAGAATTGGAGTTAAGGTTAGCATATCAAGGTGCTTGTGTGGGTTGTTCTATTGCGTCAACTGGAACTTACTCTATGATTTGCGATGTAATATCAAAAGTAATCGATGAAAATGTAAAGGTGTTTATATTATGAAAGTTGCATTTGCTTCAAAAGACAATATTTATGTTAATGAACATTTTGGTTGGTGTAAAAAATTCTTTATTTATGAAATAAAAGAGAATAGTTACAACTTTATAAAAGAAGTGGAATCAAAAGAGAAAATAGAAAATGAATTAGATAAGTTATCTTATAAAATTCAATGTTTAGATAACAGTGATATTTTATATGTAGAACAAATAGGGCCAAAAGCTTCTTTATTAGTAAAAGACTCAAAAATATTTCCGATAAAAGCTTCAAATGAAAAAGAGAAAATAGAAGATGTTTTAAATAAGCTAATAAAAATGCAAGAAAATCCGCCAATATGGATGAGAAGGATAATTTCAAAATAAGATGAATGATAATAATTTAAATCCAATAGAGATATCACCAAATATCTATTTTATAGGTGTATTTGACCCAGATATTAGAACTTTTGATATTATTATGAAAACAGCAAATGGCTCTTCTTATAATGCATACTTAATAAAAACAAAAGAAGGTGTGATTATAGTAGATACTGTAAAGTTAGAGTTTCAAGAACTGTTTTTTAAAAAAATTGAAAAGCTCTGTTCATATGATGAAATTAAATATGTAATTTGTCATCATTTAGAACCAGACCATGCAGGAGCAATTCCTCAACTTATGCAAAAAGCAACTAATGCAAAAGTTCTAATATCACCTCAAGCAACAGCTATGTTAAAAGCAATAACACACAAAGATAATATCGATTTTGAAACTGTTTGGACAAATAAATCCCTAAAGCTTGGAGATAAAACAATCCAATTTTTAACTACTCCATATTTACATTGGCCTGAAACTATGAGTTCATATATACAAGAAGATAAGCTTCTTTTTTCAGGAGATGTTTTTGGAAGTCACTATTGTGATAAGAGATTATTTGATGATGTAGTTGGAGATTTTTTCTACTCATTTAAATACTATTATGACCATATAATGCGACCGTTTAAATCTTATGCTTTAAATGCCATAAGATTATATGAAAAATTTGAAATTGATATTATTGCTACTTTACACGGTCCAATATTAAGAGATAATCCAAAAAGATATATTGATTATTATAAAAAGTGGAGTCAAAATAATTATAAACTAATTGCAAATGGGAAAAAAACAGTATCAATTTTTTATCTAACTAGCTATAAAAATACCAAAGATATGGCAGAAGCTATTTATGAAGGTGCAGAAAGTGTTGAGGGAATCATAGCAAATGTTTATGACTTAGCCTCAATTGATGAATCAAATATGATTACTATTTTAGAAGAAAGCGATGGAATATTAATAGGAACACCAACTATAAATGCAGATGCCCCAAAACCCGTGTGGGATTTATTATCTTGTATGATGCTTTTAGAAAAGAAAGGAAAAGTAGCAGCTTCATTTGGAAGTTATGGTTGGAGTGGAGAAGCTATTGATATGATTATACATAGATTAAAATCTTTAAATTTTAGAATACCACCAAATGAAAGTATAAAAATAAAACTAATCCCTACAAAAGAAGAACTGCATGACTGCTTTGATTTTGCAGTTGAATTTTGTGAAATAGTAAATGGCAAAATGGTCGAAATGACAATGAACTAAACATAAACTCCTTTTTATTTTTCAAAGGAACATAAAATGCATAAGTCTATAAAGAGATTAAAAAGCATGTCTATATAAAAAGGAGAGGATATGAGTTGTTCTTGTACATCCAGTAGCACACATGATAATTTACAACAAGATGTAATGGATAAGATAAATAATCACCCTTGTTATAGTGAAGGAGCACACCAACACTATGCAAGAATTCATTTAGCAGTTGCGCCTGCTTGTAATATTCAATGTAACTATTGTAATAGAAAATTTGATTGTTCAAATGAATCAAGACCAGGTGTTACCTCATCAAAACTTTCACCTATTGATGCAGTAAAAAAAGTTTTATATGTTGGAGGTAAAATTCAACAACTTTCAGTTGTAGGAATAGCAGGACCAGGTGATGCACTTGCAAATCCTAAAAAAACATTTGAAACATTTAAATTACTTCAAGAAAAAGCGCCTGATTTGAAACTATGTTTATCAACAAATGGATTAAGACTTCCAGAGTTTATAGATGAAATAGTAAAGTATAACGTTGACCATGTAACTGTTACAATAAATAGTGTAGATGAAACAGGAGAGATTGGAAGCAAAATATATCCTTGGATACACTGGAATCATAAAAAAGTTTTTGGAAAACAAGCAGCTAAAATTCTTCTAGAACAGCAAATAAAAGGTATTCAAATGCTAACAAAAAGAGGAATACTTGTAAAAGCAAATTCTGTATTAATTCCAGGGGTAAATGATAAAGAAGTTGCTAATGTTGCAAAAAAACTAAAAGAGTTAAATGTATTTTTGCACAATATTATGCCTTTATTATCAAAACCAGAATTTGGTACATATTATGGATTAAATAATCAAAGAAGTGCAACAGACCAAGAAGTTATGCAAGCACAAGAAGCTTGTGGAATGGATATGAAACTAATGGCACATTGTAGACAATGTCGTGCTGATGCAGTTGGTTTAATAGGTGAAGATAGATCAAATGAATATAGTGATGATATATTTAAAGATAAATCATGGCAAGAACTAGAAGATATCTATAACATAAAAGCAAGAGAACAAAGACATGCTTTAATTGAAAACTGGAGAAAAGCATTAGATAGTGCAAATGAAAGAGTAAAAATAGAACAAGCTTCAAAAGAACAATTAAGTTCAAATAACAAAACAAAACTAATAGCAGTAACAAGTGCAGGAGAAGGTACTATAAATCTTCACTTTGGTAGTGCCACTGAGTTTTTAATATATGAGGCTGGAGATAAAGCTATAAAATTTGTAATGCACAGAAAAGTTGAAAATGCTTACTGTAAAGGGCCAGAAGATTGTGATGGTTCATATCCAATAGAAGAGATAAAACAAACACTTAAAGATATTGATTTGTTATTAACTGAAAAAATTGGTGATTGTCCACAAGAAGAGTTAAGAAAGATTGATTTGATTACTGATGATTCATATGCTTTAGAACCAATAGAAAAATCAGTTTTCCAAGCTGCTAAAAAGCACTTTTTCTATGAAAAAGAGATGGAAGTAAATTAAAGGGAACAGTTTTTGCATATTTATTAAAAAAATATACATTAAGGCAAAAAGATGTTTTTAATAAATGATACAACTTTAAGAGATGGTGAACAAGCTGCTTATGTTGCCTTTAATACTAAAGAAAAGATAAAAATTGCTCAAAAACTTTTTAAAGTTGGTGCTGATGAATTAGAAGTTGGTATTCCTGCAATGGGACAAAAAGAGCAAGAAGATATAAAAGAGATACTTGATTTAAACTTACCTATGAGAATAATGAGTTGGAATAGAGCCACACTAAAAGACTTAGAGTCTTCACTAAAGTGTGGATTGAAAGCTGTGGATTTGTCTATTCCTGTATCTGATATTCTTATTGATGTTAAGTTTAAAGGTGATAAAAATAGACTTTTAAAACAGCTTGAAGAAGTAATAATTCAAGCAAAAAAAGAGAATCTATTTGTATGTATTGGAGGAGAAGATTCAAGTAGAGCAAATCTTTCTTTTCTAAAAGAAGTTATGCAACTAGGAAATAGTTCAGGTGCAAATAGATTTAGATACTGTGATACAGTGGGAATACTAACACCACATACTACATACAAAAATATAAAAAAATTAGTAGATTTAGATTTATTAGATATAGAGATGCACACACACAATGACTTTGGAATGGCAACTGCAAATGCAATAAGTGGATTTGAAGCTGGTGCAAAAAGTGCAAATACAACAGTCATAGGTCTTGGAGAAAGGGCTGGAAATGCATCTTTTGAACAAGTTTTGATGAGTTTAAAAACTCTATTGAAAAAAGATGTAAATATTGATTCAAAAGAGTTAAAAGAGCTAATAACAACAGTAAGTAAAGCATCAAATAGAAGAATTGATACTAATTTACCAATTATTGGGAAAAATATTTTTTCACATGAATCTGGAATTCATGTAAATGCAATGATAAAATCAAACCTTTGTTATGAGCCTTTTTCACCTATTGATGTGGGATTAAAAAGAGATTATCCAATAGGAAAGCACTCAGGAACTTCAACTTTAATGTATCATTTAAAATCATTGGGAATTGAAGCAAATAAAGATGTACTACAAAAGTTATTACCAATTGTTAGACAAATAGTTACTAAAAGAAAAAAAGTATTGCAAAATAATGAATTAAGAGAGTTATACTTATGTTTATCGGATATCTAAGAAACAACTTTGAAGATAACATATCAACACTTCTTGAAAGTGATGAACTTTTTGAACTTCAACTATTAAAAAATACTTATAATAGTTATCCTCAATATTGTTTTGCTGCCTATGAAAAAGAGGAAATTATTGGTGTTTTGTGTGCTTATTCTTTTGATAATTATATTTATATAAATATGTTAAAAACAATAGATTTAAATAAAGATATCACAAGAAGACTTGTCTCACTTCTTATAAAAAATATTGAAGATGAAAATATCTATTTACTAATAGAAGATAGTATCTCAAAAGAGTTAGAACAACTAGGATTTAAAAAACAGTGTAAATTCATAAGATTTGTTCATACTTCTGAACCAGTTGCATTTAATTTTTCAAACTCAATAGCAAAACAAATAAGTGAACAAAACTATGATGAAATAGCAACAAATTTAGACAAAATTATATTTGAACAAAATAGACAAAAATATATATTAAAAGAGTGTATGTTTGAAAGTTCTCTAAAACTTTGTACAAAAGAGTCTTTTATGAATTCATATGCTGTAAATAAAAAATATATAAGAATTTCGCCTTGGATGATTAAAAAGCAATCATTTTTAGATGCAGAAAAACTATTAAGAGGTGTATTATATTATAGAGGATTGAAAAAAATCTTTGCTTATGCTTATGGTGAAGATGAAGATATTTTACAACTTTATGAAAACTATAAATTCAAAAAAGATAAAGATTTTTCTTTTATGTATTTAAAAGAAGAACCAAATATCAAATTTGAGAATCTATATGCAATTTAAAGGAGAATAAAATGAATGAATTAACACCAGAACAAAAAGAGAGCAAAAAACAGTTAGCAAAGTATAAAAGAAAAGTAGTTGAACTTGCAGGAGTTATGCATGATATTGTAGAAGATACAATATGGCAAGACTATGATAAGTTACCAAAACTAAGTGAAGATATTTTAGTTGCTATGGATGATGTTAATAAATTTAAACAAGAACATCCATATTTGAAATAAAACTATGGAAGATTTGAAAAGTAAACAAATATGCCAATGTGGTGAAAAATCTATTGATGAAGCAATAGAGATATTTAAAAATACAGATCTTCCCTATAAAAAAGCAAAAAAACTAGTAACACAATGTAATAAAGCATGTTGTAGAAAAGCTTTGATGAGTCTTTTTAATATGGTTAAATTTGGTCAAGTGGATTATGAAGAGATATCTTTTTTAATTGATGCGGCAAATGATAGATTAAAGGAATAGTATGCAAGATGAAATAAATGATTTTATAAAATGGGTAAAATCAAACAACCTAGAAAACATAATATGCATAGATGAACTTGATAAAATAAGTCTATTAGATTTAAGCAAACAAAAGATAAAAACTATTCCTAATAGCATTTGTGTATTAAAAAATCTAACCGTATTAAAACTTTCAAATAATAGAATAAAAAAACTGCCCTCTTCTATTAGGAAGCTAACAAACCTAAAAAATCTACAATGTGAAAATAACTTGATAGAAGAGATTCCCAAAGCTATTGGAAAGCTTTCAAATCTTTTGATACTAAATTTAAATGGAAATAGAATAAAAAAAGTTCCAAAAGAGTTATGCTCATTATCAAATCTTTCAAGATTAACACTAGCAGCAAATAGAATAAAAATAATTCCTAAAGAGTTAGATAAATTAGAAAAACTTTTATATTTATCACTTGATACAAATGAATTAAAAAAAGTAGGAAATATTTTTTCTAATATGAAAGAGTTGTATTATCTCGATTTATCTTTTAATAAAATCTCTTTTTTACCAGAATCAATAACTAATCTAAAAGAGTTAAAAACACTTTTATTAGAAGAAAATCAAATAGAAAATCTAAAAATTATAGAGAATTTATCATCTATTACTAAACTAAATATTACGGATAATAATCTAAATTCATTAGATATAGACTTTGCAAAACTAAAAAAATTAGAAGTTTTAATAGTAGATAATAATAACTTAACTGAACTACCTAAAAGTATATACTCTTTAGATAACTTAATCATATTAAGTGCAAGTTCAAATAGTATAAATTCTATTTCAAAGCAGATAAATAATCTAATAAAACTCGAAGAGTTGGATTTAGAAGATAATAAAATAGATAAATTACCAAAAAGTATTTGTGAGTTGAAAAACTTAAAAACACTATATTTGAAATATAATAATAAAATAGAAATTCCAAAAAATTTAGCTTTAACTTATCTTGATATATTAGGAGAAAATCATGAATGAATTAGAGATTATGGAGAGTGAGATTTTAGAACTGTTACAAAAACATGCAAACAACGAATATGCAAAAAATGCTCTAGCACCATGGATTGCTAAAACTTCTATAAAGATGGGGCATTTGTATTCTGATTTGGGATTGGCAAGTCGTAGAGAGATGGGAAAACTAATGACCCACAACTTTATATCACTAGCAAAACTCAAGCCCGAAACCATGAGGTGGAAAAGATATCTTTACAACTGCATAGGGAAAACTGCTCCTGCATGTGCTACATGTACGGATATAAATAATTGTTTAAAATGTTCATTGGGTTAATTTTATTTTCAAAAGAATAAATTTAATTTTTAAGGTTTTTTATAAAACTCTTAAAATTAAGTTTATTGCTTATATTTACTTCTAAAAATACATAACATCTTAATTTTTTTAATAATCCTTCATAAAAAAATATCTATACTTCTAAAAATTCACAAAAAGACATAAAATGAAAAAAGAAAAAACCTTATTAGCTTTGGCAATACTTAGCTTATATTCGCACACAAATATAAACGCACAAGAACTTGAAAACTTTATAAAAGATGTAGATATTTCAGGAACATTATCTTATAGATATAATGACTATGAAACAGATAAAAATGCAGGAAAAACTCAAAACTTTTATAAATTAGCTTTAAATACTTCTAAAAAAATAAATGAAGATATCAAACTAAATACAAGATTATTAGCTCAGCGTTTTTCAATAAACACAGGAACTCAAGCAGATGAAGGAATAGACTTAAAACTATCAGAAGTAAACTTTCTTTATACAGGAGTAGAAAACTTATCTATCACATTTGGTAAACAAGCTATTTATTCACCATGGACAACACCAAGAGATGCAGTAGGTGATGAAAATACTGGTACTGGAATATATGCAGTATATAGTAAAAATATCTTAACTTTAAGCGCTGCATATTTTAATCAAACAAATTTCAATGAAGCAGAAATTTCAACATGGAATGGAATAAAAGGAATAGATGGTTCAGAAGATTTAGCAATAGTAAGTGCATATTTAAATCTTCCTTATGTTAGTTTGGATGTGTCTTATTCTGATTTGCAAGATATTTATGATAGTTATTCTATTGGATTAAATAGCAACTTCAAATTTGCTGATATTTCTATCTCACCTTTTGCTAGATATACATCTTTAAATTTAGATGATAGTAGCAAAGATAATTCACTTTGGCAAATAGGATTAATAGCAAAAAAAGGAATTTACTCACTATTTACAGCTTATGGACAAACAAACAAAGAGGGAGGAAATGTATCTGTTGATACAAGTGCAAAAACAAATATGGATTATGCATGGAGAATCACCGCTTCAAATGATGCTGATGCAAAATATTTTTATATAAGTACAAATGCAAATGTTACTGCAACTACAAACTTAGGAATATACTATTCAAGTGCAGATTATGGCAAAGACTCAAGAGAAGAAGCAAAAGACTTGACAAATATATATGGACAAATAAAATATAAAATGTCCAAAAATCTATCTTCATATCTAAGATACGGAACACTAAGAACAAAAGGTGATGGAACTGGAAATGTAGGAAGATTAAATATTCAATACTCTTTTTAATAAAAATTTGAGATAAAATTAATACAGTAATAAGTTATTTATATATTTTAGATATACTATTATTACTTTATTAAATCTCAAGGTAATAATAATATGAAAAGAAATAGAGTTTATATTCTTATATCAATTATATTTTTTCTCATATATATTTTTGTTATTTGTACTACATATAATAAAAATAGAAACTACTTATTTAAAACAACCATAAATAATCAATTGAAACTTGTAAGCTCTTATAAACAAAAATTTGATGAAAGATTGTCTGCATTAAAAAGAATAGTTGAAACAATGGGTAAAAAACTAATAAAAAAAGATAAATTTAAAGACTTTGATTCAATAAAAGAGATGCTAACAACTGCCATGATTTCAGGTGATGGATTTAAGAGTGTTTATATCTCTTATCCAGATAACTTTACAATTTCAGGAAGAACAGACTGGTATTATTCTGATGATTATATAGCAACTAAAAGACCTTGGTATATTGAAGCAATAAACAAAAAAGCAACTATAATTTCAAAACCATATGTAGGTTCACCTGGTTTTGAAGATAAACTTTATATAAGTATTGCTTCTCCAATATATGATAAGAATAATAAACTTTTAGCTGTAATGTCAAGCGATTTAGAGTTAGGTACAGTACAAAAAGAGTTATCTGAACTTTTCCCTATAAAAAATGGTTTCGCTTTTTTAATGACAAGTGATTCTAAAGTAATTGTACAATCAAATAAATTAGGATTTGATTTTAATAATAAAAAAGTTAAAGAGTTTCTTCACAGTTTTTCAAAAGATAAAAAAGGTGATAAAACTTTTAATTTGAACGATGAAAAATATATTTTTACATACGAACATTTGAAAAATAGTGACTGGTTATTTGTTTCTGTTTTAGAAGAAAAAGAGATTTTTAAAGATTTAAATCAACAGCTTTTTATGAATCTAATTTCATCATTAATTCTTTTTATTTTAGGATTAGGAACAATAATTTTTATGTCAATTACCCAAAAAAAACTTTATGATAAACATCTTCTATTAGGACATTTTGCAAAAAGTCCTACATGGGGAATTTTATTAACAGATAAAAACGGTAATATCATCTTTATAAATAAAGTTTTTGAACAAATTTTCAATATAAAAAGTAAAAGTCTTTATGAAAAACCTTTAGATACTATTCTTCATGTTTTAAAAAATAAAAAAGAACAGAATAAAATAGATAGTTTTCAAGATATTAAAAATAACCTATTTACTATAAAATCTTATAACTTAGATAAAAATGACAAAGTTTATCGTGTACAAATAACTCCTTTATTAAATAGATTTCAAAAACAATTAGAAGGAACAATTATTACACTAAATGATATAAGTCATGAAAAATATTTAGAAAAAAAAGATAGTGAACAAGAACAAATATTGATACAAAACAGTAAAATGGCTGCATTAGGAGAAATGGTAAGTGCAATCTCACATCAATGGAGACAACCTTTAAGTACCCTTTTAATGCTAATAAGTAATGCTGAAGAAATTGTTGAGAAAAACTCTTTACATAAAGCAAATAATTTTTTATTAAGATCAAAAAAAACAATTGAACTTATGAATGAAATAGTTAATGCTTTTAGAAATTTTTATAAAGAAGATTTTGATAAAAGAGAGTTTGATTTAATTAAAATAATAAATGAAATTGTTCTAATAACGTTACCTCAAATGAAAATTAATGCAATAGAGCTTGACTTTAAATACAATAAAAATATTAATTATAAATGCAGAAGTTATCCTTCTTATATAAAACAAGTTTTATTAAACTTAATAACTAATGCAAAAGATGAATTATGTCTAGTTTTAAAAGAAAACCCATTCTTTGAAGCAAAAATAAGTATAGAATTAAAAAAAGACAAAAACTACTTTTATTTAATTATTGAAGATAATGCAAAAGGCGTATTAAAAGAGAATAAAGAAAAAATATTTGAACCTTTTTTTACTACAAAAGCACAAGGAACTGGGACTGGACTATACTTGTGTAAACTTTTAGTAGAAAATAAAATGCATGGAGAAATATCCCTATCAAAATCTAAAAATCCTACAAGATTTTTAATAAAATTTGGAGACACAAAAAATGTATAATAAAATTACTAAGTTATTAGAGAATAAAAATATTTTAATTGTTGAAGATGAAATAGATTTACAAGATATAATAGTAGAATCAATTAAAGATTATGCAAATTGTGTTTTTAAAGCTAATAATGGTCTTGAGGGACTTGAAATTTTTAAAAGTAATTCTATTGATTTAATAATTTCAGATATTCATATGGCAAAAATGAATGGTTTAAAAATGAGCAATGAAATAAGAACAATCGATCCATATGTTCCATTAATTTTTTTAACAGCACATGACACAGATGAAAATATGCTTGATGCAATAGAATTAAAAAGTAAAAGTATTTTAATAAAGCCTTTTGATAAAAAACAGTTATTAATCTCCATGGGATTAGCAATTTCTTCTTTTAATGAAGATAAAAAGATTTTAAATCTAAATAATAGTTTTATTTATAATATTGAAACAAAAGAGCTAAAACAAAAAGATAAATATATAAGTCTTACAAGAAAAGAGCAAAAACTTTTAGATTTATTAATTAAACATCAAGAACATGCAGTTCCTTTTTCTTTAATTGAAAGTTATGTTTGGAATGAAAATGGAGCTACTCCTGATGCAATAAGAATGTTTATTAATAAATTAAGAAAAAAAATATATCCTGAATTGATTGAAAACATTCAAGGTATAGGATATAAACTAACTTTAAAATAAAATTAATTTTTTTACTAAATATTTTTTAAAAGATTATACTTTTTTTATACTCTTCTTATATCATTTGTTAATGACAAAATTAGGAGACATTAAATGAGAAGACTTAAAAAAGGTTTGTTATTACTAAGTTTACTTTCCTTAACAAGCTTTACATATGCTCAAGATTCTATAATCAATGAGCGAACAAAAATACTACAAAATGGAAAAGATTTAGGTTTTATAACTGTATTAACTCCAATTGATGTAATAAAAAAGCAAGCAAACACAGCAACCATAAAAATAAAGGGTTATAGATTAGAAAACTATCCTCAAATGATAGTTAGGGATCTAAAAAGAAAAGAACTTTATGTTGAATTTAAAGATGAAGAGAGTTCAAACAAATACTTCAAAACTATAAAAGAGCATGAAGATGATTATGGGGAGATTTGGCATGAAGTTGAAGGTGTTTTTACTATTGATATTAAAAATATTGCAAAAAACCCAGATAAATTAAAATTAAAAGCTAAAAAAACGTATGAACAAAGTTGTTCAATGTGTCATCACTTACCAGCTTCTAATGCATATACAGTGAACCAATGGCCACAACAAATTGAAAGTATGATGGAACAAGTAACACTTGAACCAAAAACAAAAAATTTAATCATTAAATATCTTCAGCAACATGCAGCTGATGCAAAATAAAGGAGTTTAAAATGAAAAGAAGAGATTTTATAAAATATGGTTCGATTCTTGGTGCAGCAACAACTGTAAAAGCAAAAAGTTTAGAAGGTTGGGCAGATTTAACAAACTTTGATAAAAAAACAGTATTAAGTTCAAATAGATTTGGTATGTTTGAAGCAGTAATACAAAGTGGTGAAGTTTTAGAGACTAATGCATTTAAAGGTGATTATTTCCCAAGTCCTATGATAAAAGCAGCTGCTGATAGAATTCAAAATCAAACTAGAGTTGAATACCCAATGGTTAGAAAATCATTTCTTAAAGCAAAAGGACCTTCAAATAATCACTTAAGAGGGAAAGAAGAGTTTGTAAGAGTATCTTGGGATGTTGCACTTGATTTGACAGCAAAACATATGAGAGATACATTTGATAAATATGGTCCTGAAAGTATATATGGAGAGTGCTACTGGTGGGGTGGTTCTGGTAGAGTAAGTTGGGGAAGAACAGTATCAAGAAGAATGATGAGAATTCTTGGTGGTTTCGTTACAGAATCAGGAGACTATTCTACTGGTGCTGGACTTGTAATCATGCCTCACGTATTAGGAGGTTCATCTGTTTATGATACTCCAACAAAATGGAAATCAATTATTGAAAATGCAAAAAATGTTGTTATTTGGGGTTGTGATCCATTATTAACAAATCAAATTACTTGGTCAACTCCTATGCATAGATGTTATAAAGAGTATGAAAAATTACAAGCTGCTGTATTTAGTGGTAAAATCAAAGCATTTAGTGTAGATCCAAGAAAAAATGAAACACAAAAATACTTAGATTCAGAGCACATTGCAGTAAAACCAAATACAGATGTAGCATTGATGATTGGTATGGCACATTATTTATATACAAAAAAACTATATGATGAAAAATTTATCAAAAAATATACTGTAGGTTTCAATAAATTTAAAAAATACCTATTAGGTAAAGAAGATGGTCAAGAAAAAGATATTAAATGGGCTTCTAAAATTTGCGGTGTTGATGAAAAAACAATTGCTAAATTTGCAACTACATTAGCAAAAGAAAGAACTGTATTATTATGCGGTAGAGCACTACAAAGACAAGATCATGGAGAACAAGCTCACTGGATGTGCACAGTGTTAGCTGCAATGTTAGGACATATGGGATTACCAGGTGGAGGAATTGAATTCTCTCTTGCTTATAATTCAAGTGGAGCAACTGATAAATTAGCTCCAACAATTACAGGTATTAGTCAATCAATTCCTGAAAAATATAATAAAAAATATCCAAATGCACCTTGGTTAAAACACCATAATGTGGTTATTCCTTCATCAAGATCAATTGAAGCAATTCAAAGACCAGGAGAAGATTTAGATCAAAATGGTAAAAAAATTAAACTTCCGCATATTAGATTAATGTATAATGCCTCAGGTTCGCCACTTACAAGACACCATGATGTAAATAATATGATTAAACAATGGAAAAAAGTTGATACAGTAATTACTGCTGAACCTTACTGGACTTCTACTGCAAAAATGTCAGATATTATACTTCCTATAGCGACAGAACTTGAAAGAATAGATATAGACCAAACAGGTGGAACAAAAGAGTATATTATTGCAAGAAAAGCACATGTTAAACCTAAAGGGGAAAGCCAAAGTGATTTCTGGATTTGTAGAGAACTTTGTAAAAGATGGGGTTATGAAGAAGTATTTACAGAGGAAAAAACTGAATTAGAATGGGTTAAATACATCTATGAAGATGCAGTACAAAAAGCTAAAACTATGAATTTAAAAATGCCATCATTCGAGAAATTTTGGGAAAAAGGTTATGTGAGATTTGAAGAAGATGATACATCTACACAAAACTATACTAGATATACAGAGTTTAGAGAAAACCCATATAAACACAGATTGGGTACACCTTCAGGAAAAATAGAGATATATTCTCCTGTAATTGCAAAATTTAATTATGATGATTGTAAAGGTCATCCAATGTGGATAGAACCAATTGAATGGTTAGGAGATAAAGAGAAAACCAAAAAATATCCAATGCATATCATTAGCCCACATTCAAAATATAGATTACACTCTCAATTAAATAATACATTTATTAGAGGCTTATATGAGATTGGGGGAAGAGAACCACTAGTAATTAACCATAAAGAGGCTAAAAAAAGAGGTTTAAAAACAGGAGACATTGCTAGAATATTTAATGATAGAGGGGAAATACTTGTTGGTGTTTATGTATCAGATATTGTAATTGATGATGTAGCTGTAGTATGCGAAGGAGCTTGGTACTCTCCTGAAAAATTAGGAGATAAAACACTTTGCCAACATGGAAATGTAAATGTTCTTACGATTGATAAAGGAACATCAAAATTAGCACAAAGTAATATTGCACATACAGCACTAGTACAAATCGAAAAATATAAAGGTGAATTAAAACCTATAAATGCTTTCACAAAACCAAAAATTATTCAAAGTTTATAAAAAAAGGCACGACTTCGTGCCTTTTTTATTGATTCAATTACTTCTTTAAATATAAATAAAACTCAAAATAAGTATATATTTGTAATTTTACCCCTACAAAGTATCGACTTTATAGGGTTTTTTGTGATTATTAATTAATCTTTAGGAAGTAGCTTCACAGGAACGATTTGGAACTCTTCCATATTCCATACACCATTTACTACATAAGGCTCATTTTCTAACCATTCATTTAATTCATCATCATTTTCAAAATCAACAAATAAAGTAGAACCTACCATTTGGTCTTCTTCTATTAATGCACCTGCATTAATTATTTTACCTTCATTCATTAATTTTTTTGCACCTTCTACGTGTGCATCTCTTACTTCTAATCTTTTATCTAATGCATTTTCGTTATCATAAGCAATTACTAAATATTGCATCTTAATCCTTTAAACAATTTTTACAAATTATATCATAATAAAATAATATAGATATAACAAAAAAATATTCTATCTTACAATTTTATGTTCATCAAAATAGTATCCCTGAACATAATCACAATCTAATTTCTTTGCTAATTCTAAATCTTCTTTTGTCTCAATTCCCTCAATAATACTTTTTTGACCATTTAATTTTATTGTTTTTAATACACCTTTTAAATAGTGTAAATAGTTTTTATTTAAATCAATTTGACGAATAAATGATTTGTCTATTTTTATATATCTACTACCATTCATCATAAAAAATGAGAACATTGAGCCATCTTGACCAAAGTCATCAAGGGCAGTTTCTATTGATTTATTACTAAGCCACGATGAGAAATCTCTCATAATTTTGGCACTGGTTTCATCATCACTACCATTTTCTGTAATCTCAACTACGACGTTATCTTTTTGTTCAAATAAAAACAGTTCCCAATAGTTTTGCTGTTCTGTACTTACGCAAATATCTGCGTCAAA
Source organism: Arcobacter sp. CECT 8986 (assembly GCF_004116725.1). Lineage (NCBI taxonomy): Bacteria > Pseudomonadati > Campylobacterota > Epsilonproteobacteria > Campylobacterales > Arcobacteraceae > Arcobacter > Arcobacter sp. CECT 8986. The sequence continues at coordinate 265,944 of NZ_PDKG01000003.1, forward strand.
ATTTAAAAAAAGTTTTTTGTTTTTGGGGAAGTTTTTAATTTGTAATTCTTTATTTCTTTTTTCAAGTTGAAAAAATAATCTATTATTGTGGTGCAAATAACGAAATATATCTTCAGTTGAGATAATATTATTATCAATTTCAAATTTTGATAAAGCCTCATACGCATAAATCTCTTTTGTCTTTATATCGACAATTGCTTCATATTTTGTAAAATAATTAGCATTTATTATAATATTTTTAAACTCTTCTTTATTCATAGAAGAAATATATCATAATCTTGCTTAACTATTTAATAATAGTTATCAATATTGAAAATAATTATTTGCGAATAGAAATGTTACAGGATAAGCGAATACATTAAAATATCTAAGAACAAAAGATATTTGTATATTAGGCATAATCTCTTCAAAAGTCATACCATTATTTAGTTTATTTAAAATAGATAGTTTAAATGATATATCAAAAAACTTTATTCCAACGATACTTAACATTAGTAAGTTGTAGTTATTTAAATATATAGTTAAAAAAATCGAGTAAATAAAACTTGCATTAAATAAAAAATAAAGAAAGATATTTCTGTTATAGACAGCTAAATTATTAGAAAGTAATCCATAGATAGTTTGTGATTTTTGCCAGTTTGTTTCAAATAACTCAACTGCAACAAAAATAAAAAATAGTGATAAGATATCCATATTAAAGTCAAAAGTCTAAGTAAGGATATTAATCCTTACTTATTATTTTTCCCCTTGAGAAAATTTAACTTTTTTATCTTTATAAAGACCTGTTCCAACTGGAATTGTTCTACCAATTACAACGTTTTCTTTTAAGTCTTCTAGCATATCCATTTTAGCAGAAATAGCTGCTTCTGTAAGAACTTTTGTAGTCTCTTGGAATGATGCTGCTGAGATGATAGAATCTGATGTTACCGCTGCTCTTGTAATACCAAGTAATAATGGTTCTGCAATTGCTGGCTCTCCACCAAGTTTAATGATTTTTTCATTCTCTTGTTTAAATCTTTTCTTAGATACCATATCACCAATGATGAATTTTGTATCTCCACCATCAAGAATAGATACTTGTCTTAACATTTGAGATAAAATAACTTCAATGTGTTTATCCGCAATATTAACCCCTTGAGATCTATATACTTGTTGTACTTCAGATACAATAAATCCATGAAGTGCTTTTTCACCTAAGATTTTTAAAATATCATGAGATGCTAATTGACCATCTGTTAATGCCTCACCAGCATGAACAAACTCACCTTCGTGAACTAATATTTGTTTAGATTTCTCTACTAAATATTCAGCTTTAGCACCATTTTCATCAGTGATGATGATTCTTTGTTTATTTCTAAGTGGTTTACCAAATGAAACCATACCGTCAAATGAAGCAAGAACTGCAATATTTTTAGGTCTTCTAGCCTCAAATAACTCAGATACTCTTGGAAGACCCCCAGTAATATCTTTTGATTTTTGAGTAGCTTTAGGAGTTTTACCTAAAATATCTGCAACTTCAACTTTTTGACCTTCACTAACATTTAATGAAGTTTTTGGCTCAAGAACATATCTTAATAGTTCTTTTTTCTCTGTTGCTAATACGATTGCTGGTTTGTAACCTGCTGGGATATACTCATTAACAACAAGTTTAGAAGTACCAGTTAACTCATCATATTGCTCAGAAACAGTAACACCTGGAATAATATCTTCAAATGAAATAGTACCAGCTTCTTCTGCAATAGATGGGTTCGCATATGGATCCCACTCAGCAATTACAACTTGCTCATCACTTGCAGGAAGAGCAATTACTGTATCTTTATCAACAGGAGTATTATTATCAAATTGGATAACAGAACCTCTTGAAACATAGTGTCTTAAAGCTTCTCTTTCATCATTATCAACGATAACAGCAAATAAACCTTTATCTTTTACAACTTCACCAGCACCGATGTCATCTCTTCTTTCAAGATAATCACCTTTAAGTTTATAGTATTTAACTCTACCTTTAGCTTTTGCTGTTAAGTGAGAAGTAATAGGAGCTCCATCTTGAACTTTTAATACAGATGCAAAAGGAATTCTGTTTGGAACATTCCATCCATCTTTAATCATTTCAACGATAGATTCATTTTCATCAACTTCATCACCATCTGAATATGGAAGATATAATTTACCATCGATTTTACCAGATACACCAGCAAGTTCGTTTGCTTTTGCAACATCATTTTTTCTAAGGTAATATTTTTTCTCTTCTTTTCCATTAGAGATAGTTAAAATTGTCTCTTCGTGGATTGTATCAACAGTAACTTTACCTTTGAATGGTGCATTAATTTTAGGTTCAACTAATAAAATACCTGCATTTCTTCTGTTAGCTACAATTGATTTATTTTCTTTATCAATATATGTTTTGATGTTATAGTATCTAATGAAACCTTCTTTATCAACTCTTAACTCTCTTTCTGTTTGAGTAGCAGATGCTGTTCCCCCAACGTGGAAAGTTCTAAGTGTAAGCTGTGTTCCTGGCTCACCAATTGATTGAGCTGCAACAACACCAACTGCTTCACCAGGAGTTGCTTTTCTTTGTTCACCAAGGTTTAGACCATAACATTTTGAACATAATCCATGTTCAACTTTACAAGTTAATGGAGTTCTAATTACTACTGATTTTACTTCTGCATCTGCAACAACTTTTGCATCTTCTTCAGTAATTAATGTCCCTTCTGTAAATAAAATCTCATTTGAGATAGGGTCAATAATATCTTCAGCAATTACTCTACCTGTAATTCTTTCTTCTAATGACTCAATAAGTTCATTACCAGAAGATAAATCTGTAATTCTAATACCCTCATGAGTACCACAATCTTCAGTTGTAATTCTAACATTTTGAGATACATCAATCAGCTTTCTTGTTAAGTAACCAGCATTCGCTGTTTTAAGAGCTGTATCCGCAAGACCTTTTCTAGCACCGTGAGTAGAAATAAAGTACTCAAGTACGTTTAGACCTTCTCTAAAGTTAGAAATAATTGGAGTTTCAATAATTGATCCATCTGGCTTAGCCATAAGACCCCTCATACCTGCTAATTGTCTAATCTGTGCAGCAGAACCCCTAGCCCCTGAATCGGCCATCATATAAATAGAGTTGAATCCATTTTTATCATTTTGGATCATATCCATCATCTCTGTACCAAGTGTGTTATTAATTTCAGTCCAGATATCAATAATTTTATTATATCTTTCTTGCTCAGTTAATAAACCTTGAGAGAATTGTTTTTGAACTTCAATAACTTCTTTTTTAGATTTAGTTACGTGATCAACTTTTGATTGTGGAACTCTAATATCATCAATTGATACAGAAATACCAGCTTCAGTTGCATATCTAAAACCTAAGTTTTTAAGGTTATCTAAGAATCTTGGAGTTACATTATATCCACCATGTTTATAAATATAATCTACTAAACCACCAATATCTTTTTTCTTTAAGATTTTATTCCATAAATTTTCAGGAACAAAATCTGGTAAAATCTCTTTAATAATAAGTCTACCAACAGTTGTGTGGATAACTTTATTATCAAGTTTTGTTCTAATTCTTGCATTTAAGTCAACTTGACCCATTTCTAATGCAATTTTTGCTTCATTAACATCTGTTAATAATTTGTGTTCACCTTTTACACCATCTTTTTCTAATGATAGATAGTAAATACCTAAAATCATATCTTGTGATGGTACAGCAATAGCTCTACCAGATGCTGGTAAAAGAATATTCATAGATGACATCATAAGAATTTTTGCTTCTGCAACTGCTTCTTGTGATAATGGTACGTGCACCGCCATTTGGTCACCATCGAAGTCGGCGTTAAATGCCGCACAAACTAATGGGTGTAATTGAATAGCTTTTCCATCAATTAATACAGGATGAAAACCTTGAATTGATAGTTTGTGAAGAGTTGGAGCTCTGTTTAATAATACTGGATATTCATTAACAATCTCAGATAAACATTCCCATACTTCATTTGTTTGGCTCTCAATTAATCTCTTAGCAGATTTTAAAGTTGTTGCATAACCTTTTTCTTCTAATTTAGCCATTAAGTGTGGTTTAAATAACTCTAAAGCCATTTTTTTAGGAATACCACATTGGTCCATATTTAAAGAAGGTCCAACAACAATAACAGATCTACCTGAGAAGTCAACCCTTTTACCAAGTAAGTTTTGTCTAAATCTTCCTTGTTTACCTTTAATAATTTCAGATAAAGATTTTAAAGGTCTTTTGTTTGCACCTTTAACAGCATTTGCTGTTTTACCATTATCAAATAAAGCATCAACTGCTTCTTGAAGCATTCTTTTTTCATTTCTAATAATAATTTCAGGTGCATCAAGTTCTGTTAATCTTTTAAGTCTGTTATTTCTGTTAATAACTCTTCTATAAAGGTCATTTACGTCTGAAACAGCAAATTTACCACCATCAAGTGAAACTAATGGTCTTAAATCTGGTGGAAGAACAGGAAGTTGAGTTAACATCATCCATTCTGGTCTATTTCCAGAGTTGATAAAGTTTTCTACAACTTTTAATCTTTTAATAATAGTTTTTCTCTTAGCTTCAGATTTTGTTCCAGCCATTTCAGCTTTTAAAGTATCTAATAATTGGAATAAGTCTAAAGTTTCTAATAAATCTCTAACTACTTGACCACCCATATTTGCTTCAAATCCTGTATGGTCGAATAAATCAGAAATTGTTCTATATTGTTCTTCATTTAAAATATCATATTTTAAAACTTTTTTAGTTTTTTCATTATCATAGTATGCATCACCTGGCTCTGATACAATATATGCTTCGTAATATAATACTCTTTCTAAATCTTTTAATTTAACACCAAGTAATGTACCTATTCTTGTAGGAAGAGAAGATACCATCCAGATGTGTGCTACAGGTGAAACTAAGTCAATATGACCCATTCTGTGTCTTCTAACTTTTGATGATGTTACTTCAACACCACATTTTTCACATACAACACCTTTGTATCTCATTTTTTTGTATTTACCACAAAGACATTCATAATCTTTTATTGGTCCAAAAATTTTAGCACAAAATAAACCATCTCTTTCTGGTTTTAAAGTTCTATAATTAATAGTTTCTGGTTTTTTAACTTCACCACAAGACCAAGAAAGAATTTTTTCTGGACTTGCAAGTCTAAGTTGAAAAGCAGAAAAATCTTGTGGTCTTTCTAACTCTTTTATTTCGATAGGTTCTAATACTTTTTCAGTTTTACTCATTCTCTTCTACCTCGTCAAAAATATCAACGTCTAAACCTAAAGCTTTTAGCTCTTTAGTTAATACGAAGAATGTTTCAGGAACACCTGAACTAGGAACATTTTCACCGTTTGCTATTGCTCTATAAGCTCTTGTTCTACCTTCAACATCATCTGATTTTGTTGTAAGCATCTCTTTTAATACATTCGTTGCACCATAAGCTTCTAGTGCCCAAACTTCCATTTCCCCAAATCTTTGTCCACCAAATAGTGCTTTACCACCAACTGGTTGTTGTGTTACTAGTGAATAAGGTCCAGTAGATCTTGCGTGAACTTTTTCATCAACTAAGTGGTGAAGTTTAAGCATATACATATAACCTACGTTAACTCTCTCTTTCATTTTCGCACCAGTCTTACCATCATATAATGTAGACTTACCATCTGAATCAATTTTTGCTAATTCAAATAATTTTTTAAATTCATCTTCTTTTACACCATCAAATACTTGAGTTGCAAATCTTACACCTTTTGCCCAATCTTGTGCATAGTCTATAAGTTCATTGTCTGTTAAAGAGTCCATAAACTCTTTTCCATTCATTAATTTTGCAACAGATGCAATTTCAGTCATTTTTGCTCTAAGTTCAGTAATAAACTCTGCTTTTTTAGCATCAAAAATATCTTGAATTTGAAGACCTAATCTTCTACCAGCTAAACCTAAGTGAACTTCTAAGATTTGCCCGATATTCATCCTTGAAGGTACCCCTAGTGGGTTAAGAATAACATCAACTGTTGTTCCATCTTCTAAATAAGGCATATCAACTTGAGGTACTATATTAGAAACGATACCTTTGTTACCGTGTCTACCAGCCATTTTATCCCCAACTTTAATTTTTCTCTTAGTTGCTACATAAACTTTAACTTGTTTGATTACACCACTTGGTAAAATATCATCATGCTCAAGAACTTGAAGTTTTTCTTCGTGCTCTTCTCTTAAAGTAGATTTTTGTTTAATAAAGTGTTCTTTAATATTGTTATATTCATTTTGAACATCTCTACTATATGAAGCTACTACTTTTTTCATTGCAAATCTGTTTACATTTGAAAGTACATCTAAAGGAATATTATCACCTTTTTTATAAGTAGTACCATCAACTTCAACATCTTTATCTAATGGAGATTTTGATAATAAATCATTAATTTTAAGAATTTCTTCTCTATCTAGCATTAATAATTTATCATGATGTTTTACATCAAGTTCGTTTTTCTCTGCTTCAATTTCTGCAACTGCTCTTTCGTCTTTTTCATAACCTTTTTTAGTAAATACTTTTACATCTACTACAATACCTTCCATTGAAGTTGGGCAGTATAAAGATTTGTTAATAACGTGACCAGCTTTTTCACCAAAGATTGCTCTTAATAGTCTCTCTTCTGGAGTTGGTTTAATTTCACCTTTTGGAGTAACTTTACCAACTAAAATCATTCCTGATTTTACGTGAGTACCAATTTTAACAATACCTGATGCATCTAAGTGAGAAATTGATTCTTCTTTTACACCTGGTAAATCTCTAGTAATCTCTTCATTACCATGTTTAAGCTCTCTACACTCTACTTCTTTTTCATAAATATGAACAGAAGTAAATGCATCTTCTTTAATTAATCTTTGAGATAATACAATCGCATCCTCGTAGTTATAACCATTCCAAGGCATAAATGCAACCATTGCATTAACACCAACAGCTAACTCACCATTATCCATTGAAGGACCATCTGCAATTACTTGACCTTTTCCAATTTTATCACCAGCTTTAACTGCGATTCTTTGTCCAAATGATGTATTGTTATTAGTTCTAACATTTTTGTTTATTTCATAGTGGTCAATAAAAGCACCGCTTTCATCTTCACCTCTAATATAAACATTTTTAGCATCAGCTTTTTCAACAATACCAGCTCTTTTAGCTTTAATTGCTTCCCAAGCATCTCTTGCTACTGTTTTTTCTAATCCAGTACCAACGATTGGAGCATTTGGTCTTAATAATGGAACAGCTTGTCTCATCATATTTGATCCCATAAGTGCTCTGTTGGCATCATCATGTTCTAAGAAAGGAATAAGTGAAGCTGCAACCCCCATAACCATTTGTGATGAGATATCAATATAGTCTACTTTACTTTTTTCAATAAGTAAAATTTCACCATCTTGTCTAGCTTCAATTAGTGGCTCAATAATTTTTCCAGATTCGTCAACTTTAGTTGAACCTGGTGCAATTACTAATCCCTCTTCTAATGTTGCTGTCATATAAATAATTTCATTTGTAACAACACCATCTTTAACTTTTTTATATGGAGCTTCAATAAAACCTAAATCATTTACTTTAGCATATGTAGATAAAGTATTGATAAGACCAATATTTTGACCCTCTGGAGTTTCAACTGGACAAATTCTACCATAGTGTGTTGGGTGAACGTCCCTTACTTCAAATCCAGCTCTTTCTTTTACTAAACCACCTTCACCAAGTGCAGAAAGTCTTCTTTTGTGAGTAACTTCTGATAATGGGTTAGTTTGGTCCATAAATTGTGATAATTGACCAGATGTAAAGAACTCAGTAATTGTTGATGTAATCATTTTAGAGTTAACTAAATCATGAGGCATTAAGTCTTCTAATGTACCAGATAAAGTAGTCATTTTATCTCTAATAGCTTTTTGCATTTTAATTAAACCAGAGTGTAATTCATTTGCAAGTAACTCACCAATTGCTCTAATTCTTCTGTTTCCTAAGTGATCTCTATCATCAATATGACCGTGACCTGATTTAACTTTTACAAGATATTGAACAGTTTTGATAATATCTTCATAAGTTAATACTGTAACATATTCAGGAACAGTAACACCAAGTTTGTGGTTCATTTTCATTCTACCAACTTTTGTTAAATCATATCTTTCTGGATCGAAGAATAATTTTCTAACAAACTCTTTAGCAGCTTCTTTTGTTACAGGCTCACCTGGTCTCATTACTTTGTAAATTCTAATTGCTGATAAATCATTTTCATCATCAATTTGTTCTGTTTGTTTTAATAATTTTAAAGATTCTGCATCTTGTTTAAATGCGTTGATAATAGAATCATCAACACCAACTGCTAAATCGTTCGCAATATCAAAAGAATCAAAACCTAAATCTAAAAGTTTTTTTAATTTTAATTCATCTAAGTTAGTTAATGCATCAAATAATACTTCTCCAGATTCTGGATCAAAAATTGTATTTGCAGTATATCTATCCATTAATAATTCAATAGGATATTCAACTAAATTAAGACCACCTTCTACTAAAGCTTTAGCTTTTCTAGCAGTAAGTCTTTTTCCAGCTGCTAAGATTAAATTACCTTTGTCATCTTTTAAGTCAAAGTCTAATCTTCCCGCGTAATCATCAGGATTAAATGTTGTTAAGAATTTATTATTTTTTACTTTAATATTTAAAACAGGATAAAAAAGTTTGATAATATCTTCTTTTGAGTATCCTAATGCTCTAAATAAAATTGTTACAGGAACTTTTCTTCTTTTATTAATTCTTACATATAATACATCTTTTGCATCATATTCAAAATATAACCAAGAACCTCTATCTGGAATAATTTGACCAGTATAGATTAATTTATTACCTGAAGTATTTGTCTCTTCTTCTTTGAAGATAACACCTGGAGATCTATGTAATTGGTTTACAACAACTCTTTCAACACCATTTACAATAAATGATGTTCTATCAGTCATTAAGGGGATTTCTCTGATGAATAAAGATTGTTCTTTCATATCTTTAACACCGATTTTTTCACCAGTCTTTTCGTCAAGTTCCCATAAAGTTAATCTAATATTGATTTTTAAAGGAATAGAGTATGTAAGACCTCTTACCATTGACTCTCTAACGTCATATTTTGGTTTTCCAACTTCAGAACTTAAATATTCTAAAGTAACTCTATTTTGAGAATCATGAATAGGAAAAACAGATTTGAATACTTTTTCTATACCAGCATCAACTCTATCTTCTTTTCCAATCATTAGGAAATTTTCATATGAGTTTTGTTGTAATTGTAGTAGATTTGGAATTTCTATTTGTTGTGGATTTTTTGCAAAATCAACTCTAAGTCTATTACCAGATTTTAAAGAGTTTAACATTGTCGACCTTAATAAATTTGGTTTAGTTTTTTAGCTTTTTATATAAAGCGCAAAAGCATCCCTAAAGGATAAGGTTAAATTTCGGTTGTAAATTCTAACCTTAGCCCTCAAAGATGCTAATCTTATACAAGGCAAAGAGCCTTGTATACGTAAATCAAGTACTGAGTAAAATTATGCTAATTCTACAGTAGCTCCAGCACCTTCTAATTCAGCTTTTGCAGCTTCAGCGTCTTCTTTAGAAGCACCTTCTTTAACTACTGCACCAGCTTCTTCAGCCATTGCTTTTGCTTCTTTTAATCCTAATCCAGTTAACGCTCTAATTACTTTAATAACGTTAATTTTTTTAGCACCAGCGTCTTTTAATACAACGTTGAATTCAGTTTTTTCTTCAGCAGCTTCAGCAGCTCCACCAGCAACTGCTCCACCAGCTACAACTGTTGGTTGTGCAGATACACCAAATTTTTCTTCGAATTCTTTTACTAATTCAGATAACTCTAATACAGATAAACCTGAAATGTATTCTAATACATCTTCTTTAGAAATTGCCATTTTTTTTCCTCTAAATTTATTTTTATATTTTATTTTTATTTATTAGTGCTTAATAATTAAGCAGCTTCTTCTTCTTTTTTTGCTCTAAGATTGTCAAGCCCTGTAACAAAGTTTCTTGCAGGCGCTGTCCAAACAGAAAGTAACATACCAATAAGCTCATCTCTAGATGGTAATTTAGCAAACGCATTAACTCTATTAAGATCAGCTGGCTCACCTTCAATAATACCAGATTTAATAACAAATTTTTCACTTTTTTCTTGTGCAAATTTATCTGCTACTTTACAAGCAGAAATTTGATCTTCAGACCAAATGAAAACGTTTGTTCCTGATAATTCGATTTCTCCTAACTCTGCATTTTTAACTGCAACAGTTACAAGAGTATTTTTAGCAACCTGAACTTTTGCCCCATTATCTCTTGCAGATTTTCTTAAAGCTTCTAACTCTTTATGAGTAAGACCTTTATAATCACAAACTACGATAGCTTGAGACTCTTTAAATTCAGAAGTTAAAAAATCGATAACTTCAGCTTTTTGTTGTTTAGTCATTGTTTTTCCTCCTTTCAAAACATGAAACTTAAGCAGGTTTTACAAAGAACGGAGGTGTTCTTAACCGACTGTCTTCAGTTTTAAATCAGTGCTTTGATTAACACTCAAACATAAGGACCACAATCCTTACTATTGAATGTTAATTAAATAAGGCAAAGCCTTATCTAATTATTTGATATCCATTAATTCAGTAGTATCTAATTTAACAGATGGTGACATAGTTAATGAAACTGCTGCATTTGCAATATATCTTCCTTTTGCACTTGCAGGTTTAGCTTTGTTTATAGCTGAAACGAAAGCTGCTATGTTCTCTTTAATTGCTTCATCAGAAAAAGAAATTTTTCCTACTGCTGCTTGCATGTTACCTTTTTTGTCAACTCTATATGTAACTTGACCACCTTTAGCATCGCTAACTGCTTTTGTTACATCCATAGTTACTGTACCAGTTTTAGGGTTAGGCATTAAACCTTTTGGCCCAAGGATTCTACCAACTTTACCTACGATACCCATACAATCAGGTGTTGCAATAAGTACATCAAAGTTGATGTTTCCAGCTTGAATATCTGCTGCTAATTCGTCGTTACCAACAATATCTGCACCAGCTGCTTTAGCTTCATCCATTTTTGCACCTTTAGCAAAAACTGCAACTCTTACAGTTTTACCAGTACCATGAGGAAGAACAACAGCACCTCTAATCATTTGATCAGCGTGTCTTGGATCAACATTTAAGTTAAGAGCAACTTCAATACTCTCATCAAACTTAGCAGATTTTAACTCTTTTAATTGAGCACAAGCATCAACTAATGTATAGTTTTTATCTTCAATTTTTTCTAATAATGCTTTATATCTTTTTGAAACTTTTGCCATTTTTTACTCCGCAATTTATTTATTTTGCTACCGCCTATTTTTGAAGTCTGGTGGTGAGACTTGTAAAAGATTATGCTTCTACGTTAATACCCATTGATCTAGCAGAACCAGCAACAATTTTCGCAGCTTGCTCTCTGTCATCAGTATTTAAGTCAGCAATTTTTAAATCAACAATTTCTAAAACTTGTTCTTTTGTTAACTTTCCAATTTTGTTTTTAAGTGGATTGTCAGAACCTTTTTTAATTCCTGAAACTTTTTTAATTAAGTCAGTCATTGGTGGTTGTTTTAATGTAAATGTAAAACTTTTGTCTGTATATACTGTAATTTCAACAGGGATTGTAAATCCTGCTTTATCTTTTGTTTTTTCATTAAAAGCTTTACAAAATTCCATAATATTGATACCTCTTTGACCTAATGCAGGTCCTACAGGAGGTGATGGATTTGCAGCTCCAGCTGGTATTTGAAGTTTAAGTGTACCTTGTACTTTTTTAGCCATCTAAATTTCCTTTTCTAAATTTGTAATAACCATAGGCATTAGGGAATACAACTACGAGTGAGAAGCAAGTTAATATTGCCTAATGCCTATAAATTATAATTATTAAATTACTCTTTCTACTTGAGTATATGATATTTCAACTGGTGTATTTCTACCAAAAATAGAAACATTAAGTTTTAAAATACCAGAACTCATATCAAAATCTTCTACAACACCATTAAAGTTTGCAAAAGGTCCTTCGTTAATTCTAACCATTTCACCTTCGTCAAATGATACTTTTGGTTTTGCAGCAGATCTATTATTTACTTTTTCTAAAATAAGATTAATATCTTTGTCTGCTAATGGTGTTGGTTTTTTAGATTCACCAATAAATCTACCAACTTTAGGCATTGATTGGATTCTGTGCCATAAAGCTGTATCCAAATCAATTTTTGCAAATGCATATGCTGGATAAAGTGGTCTTTCAACTATTACTTTTTTATTTTTTTTAATTTCTATTAAATCTTCTGTTGGAACAAGAACTTCTGCTATACTATCTGTTCCCATCTCATCAGCAAGTTTTTCTAATGCTCTTTTAACTGTTAATTCACTTCCTGAGTGAGTCTGTATTGCGTACCATTTATGTGCCATAATTATCCTTAATTCATTACTGAAGATATACTTAAAGACATAACTGTATCAATTAATGCTAAAAACAATGTAATAACAGTAACAACTACAAAAACTGATAAGAACGCAGTTCTAATTTGTTCTTTGATAGGGAATATAACTTTAAAAAGTTCTTCTTTAGCATTTTTATAATAAGTTTTGAATTTATTCACAAGTGACTCCAGTATGTAATTAAGCTTATAAATTTTTTTTAAAAAAAGTAAGACACTGTTTTTAAAAAAAACTTATTAAATGTAAATGGCAGGCCAGGAGGGACTCGAACCCCCAACCATCGGATTTGGAATCCGGCGCTCTACCATTGGAGCTACTGACCTGTAGGTAAATGGGTCAAGTTAAAGTACTAAGACTTTAACTTAACTTCTTTATGAATTGTATGTTTTTTTAATCTTGGACTATATTTTTTAACCTGAAACTTTTCACTGTGAGTTTTAGGGTTTTTCCAAGTAGTGTAGTTAATATCACCACACTCCTCGCATTTTAATCCAATTTTGATTCTATCTGCTGCCATAAATCAATCCTTACTCGATGATTTCTGCAACAACTCCAGCACCTACAGTTCTACCACCTTCTCTAATAGCAAACTTAGTACCTTTTTCTAGAGCAATTGGAGCAACTAATTCAACTGTCATTTCTACGTTATCACCAGGCATAACCATTTCTACACCTTCTGGTAAAGAAACTGAACCAGTAACGTCTGTTGTTCTTACATAAAATTGTGGTCTATAACCGCTGAAGAATGGAGTATGTCTACCACCCTCTTCTTTAGAAAGGATATAAACTTCACCTCTGAATTTTGTATGTGGAGTAATTGTTCCTGGTTTAATAAGAACTTGTCCTCTTTCTACATCTTCTTTTTTGATACCTCTTAATAAAACACCGCAGTTATCACCAGCTTCACCTTGATCCATTTCTTTTCTAAACATCTCAATACCAGTTACAGTAGTTTTTTGAGTATCTCTCATACCTACGATTTCAATTTCTTCTGCTAATTTGATAGTACCTTTTTCGATTCTACCAGTTACAACAGTTCCTCTTCCTGGGATAGAGAAAACGTCTTCTACAGGCATTAAGAAAGCTTGATCAACATCTCTTTCTGGAGTTGGAATATAAGTATCTACTTCATTCATTAATGCAATGATTTTTTCTCCCCATGGTCCAATTTCACCAGCTTTAGCTTCTTCTAATGCTTGGAAAGCAGATCCAGCTATGATAGGAGTATCATCACCTGGGAAATCATAATCAGATAATAATTCTCTAATTTCCATCTCAACTAATTCTAACATTTCTTCTTTATCTTCTTCGTCTAGTTGATCTTCTTTGTTCATAAATACAACGATATATGGAACACCAACTTGTTTAGATAATAAGATATGCTCTCTTGTTTGTGCCATTGGTCCATCTGTAGCAGCAATAACTAAGATTGCTCCATCCATTTGTGCAGCACCAGTAATCATATTTTTAACGTAGTCTGCGTGACCTGGACAATCCACGTGAGCGTAGTGTCTAGTTTCTGTTTCGTACTCAATGTGAGAAGTAGCAATAGTAATACCTCTATCTCTTTCTTCTGGAGCATTATCGATTTGATCGTAATCCATAAGTTGAGCACTACCTTTAACTGCTAATACTGCAGAAATTGCAGCTGTTAAAGTAGTTTTACCGTGGTCAACGTGACCAATTGTACCAATGTTAACATGTGGCTTGCTTCGTTCGAACTTTTCTTTTGCCATTGAAATTCCCCTTAAAGATTTTAAAAATTCCCTCTGAGTAGATAAGCCATTATAGCTTCTCTATTCAGAGGGTTTTAATATTATTATCGCATACAGCTTAAGAATTGTACCTAAATTCGCCAAGCAAAATTCTTAAGCTGTATGAATTTTAAATTCGTATTATATCAAATAAATTATTACAGGGAGATTACATAAATATCAGAGTTATATACATGTGCTTATAACTCAGCTCCCAGTATCAATAAATAATTAAATGGAGCGGGAAACGAGACTCGAACTCGCGACAATCTGCTTGGAAGGCAGAGGCTCTAGCCAACTGAGCTATTCCCGCAATCATTTGCGTGGTGGTGAGAGAAGGATTTGAACCTTCGAAGCCATAGGCGGGAGATTTACAGTCTCCTGGATTTGACCACTCTCCAACCTCACCGTTGAAAATTATTAATCTGGTCAAGCGCTGATCTTTTAAAGACTACGCACGACAATAAAAAAATGGAGCTGGTGAAGGGATTTGAACCCCCGACCTGCTGATTACAAATCAGCTGCTCTAGCCAACTGAGCTACACCAGCGTCCGTAAATTTAGTGGTGGCGCGGGGCAGAATCGAACTGCCGACACAAGGATTTTCAGTCCTTTGCTCTACCGACTGAGCTACCGAGCCATTTCCTAAATTGGAGTGAAATTATACACATAACATTATTAATTTAAGCTTAAACTACTTATTAATTCTTTAAATTCGTTTCCTCTTTGTGCATATGAAGAGAACTGATCAAGTGATGCAGCAGCAGGTGAAAGCATTGCAATCCCCATTTTATCAAGGTTTATATCTATATTTATCACTGCATCTTTTAAATATTTTAAATTGTAACATTTAATATTATACTCATTACATAATGACTCTAATTTATCACTATTTGTACCTATCGCATATATATCTACATTATAGTCATTTAAAAATTCAAATAGCGGATTTAAATTTGCACCTTTATCATCTCCACCTAATATTAGATGTATTTTTCTATCTTTATATGGTACTAAAGCATTTATTGTCGCATCTACATTTGTAGCTTTACTATCATTTATCCATAATCTATTATTTTTATCTAAAACTTCTTCAACTTTATGAGCATCAACTTTAAATGAATTTATTTTCTCATAATCTATTTCATCAAATATAATCTTTTTAGCTGCTATTGCAAGTATTGCATCAATTAAAAAAGGTTCTTTGAAATTAATTTTACTTTTATCTATACCAAACTCTTTACATAAATCATCACTACTATTATATGTTATTAGTTTTGCATTTGTTTTATAGTTTTCATATTTTTTAGGAACAATTGCAATCTCACCCTCTTTCATAAAATCAAGAGGTTTTAATTTTGCTAGTTCATACTCTTTAAAACTGTTATGCCATGTAATATGATCTTCACTTATTGGTAATAATATATATAAGTTAGGTTTTGCAATATTTGTATAGTGCAAAGTAAATGATGAAGTTTCTAAAATCCATATTTTAGAAGTTTTATCCAATTTAGATATAGGTGTTCCTATATTTCCTCCACATACACTATTATACTCTTCTAATAAATGTTGTGTCATTTGTGTTGTAGTTGTTTTTCCATTTGTTCCACTAATCCAAATTGAAAAAGGCATAGTTGATGCAAAATAATCATAATCACTCATCAAATTTTTTGCATTTTTAACCATATTATTAAATGGAGGAATTCCAGGACTTACTATTGTTACCTCATCACTATTTAAATCATAATCTTTAAAATTAGAATCATCATATAATTCTACATCTTCTAATGTATCTTTTAAAGCTTGTGCAGTTAAACCTTTTCCTAATACTCTTATCATTATCTTACCTTTAAACTCATTAGTGCAATTAAATTAGTCATAAAAGCTATAATCCAAAATCTTACTATGATTTTGTTTTCTTTCCAACCTTTTTTCTCAAAGTGGTGATGAATTGGCGCCATTAAGAAAACTCTTTTTTGTCTTAACTTATATGAACCTACTTGTAATATAACTGATACTGTTTCAAGTACAAAAATAAATCCTACTAATATAAGTAGTATTTCAGATTTTCCTACAATTGCCATATATCCCATAAAAGCACCAATTGGTAAACTTCCACTATCTCCCATAAAAATTTGTGCAGGATGTGAATTGAACCACAAAAATGCTATTAAAGAACCAATAAAAGATGCACCAAGAATTGCAAGTTCCCCACTTAATTTGATATTTGGTAATAATAAGTAAGAAGATAGTATTGCATGCCCACTAAGATAGATAATAATAGATAGTGTACAAAAAGCCATAACGGAAGGAACAGTTGCAAGTCCATCTAATCCATCAGTTAAATTCACAGCATTAGATGCAGCAACAATAACTACAACCCAAAAGATTGTAATGAAAAAGCCTATATCAAATATAGGCAACTTATAAAAAGGTGTATATAGTTCAGTTGTATGCCCATAAAAATACAAAACAGATACAACTATCACTGCTGATATAATCTGAAGTAAAAGTTTCATTCTAGCAGTTAATCCTGCATCATTTTTATGATTAGCTATTTTAGAAAAATCATCTTTTATACCTATTAAACTAAATAATGCTAACGTCATTAATCCACCAACAACATAAAAATTATTTAATTTAATTGTTAAAATAGATGCAACAATAGATGAAAATACAAATACAACTCCACCCATAGTTGGAGTACCTACTTTTACTTTGTGACTTTCTGGTGCTAATTCATAAATTGGTTGTGATGCTTTTTTATTTTTAGCCCATCTAATAAATTTTGGCATTAAATACATTGTAAGAAAGAATGAGATAAAAAAACCAATACCAGCACGTACTGAAATATATTGAAATATATTGATATCAAGGTGTCTATAAAACCAGTAAAACAAATTTAAACCTTAGTTTGGATATAATCGTGCGATTATATTATAAATTACCAAATATTTAAATAAAATTTTTATTGGAAAACAAAAAGGTTAAAAAAATGGTAGAAAAAACTGTTTTAGTTATAACAGATGGGATAGGATACAATAGCTCAAATAATTATAATGCATTTGCAAATGCAAATACTCCTACTTATGATTATTTATTCAAAGAAGTTCCTCACTCATTAATTCACACATATGGAAGTTATGTAGGACTACCTGATGGACAGATGGGAAACAGTGAAGTTGGCCATATGACTATTGGTAGTGGTAGAGTTTTATATCAAGATTTAGTAAAAATAAATCTTGCAATAAAAGAAGGTACATTAAAAGAGAATGAAGTATTATTAAATACTGTTTCAAACTCAAATAGAATTCATTTAATTGGATTAATAAGTGATGGTGGGGTTCATTCACATATTAGTCATGTAATTGCAATGGCAAAAATATGTGAATCAATGAACAAAGAAGTTTTTATTCACGTAATAACAGATGGAAGAGATGTTGCTCCGGATTGTGCAAAAAAATATATAGAACAACTATTACAAATATGCAACGATAATATTAGCATTGCAACTATTAGTGGTAGATATTATGCAATGGATAGAGATAATAGATGGGATAGAGTTGAAAAAGCTTATAATAGTATAACAAATGCAGAGAACAGAACTGATTTAGATATTTTAAACTATATTGACAACTCTTACAAAAATGAAATATTTGATGAATTTATAGAACCAGCTGCATTTGAAGCTTATAATGGAATAGAAGATAATGATGGTATTATTTTTTGTAACTTTAGAAGTGATAGAATGAGAGAACTATCTTCAACTTATGTTATTGATAATTTTGTAGAATTTGAAACTAAAAAGCTTGAATTAAATATTGCAACAATGACAGAGTATGATAAAGCTGTTCCTCTTCCTGTACTATTTCCAAAACAAACACCAAAAAATACACTTGCAGAAGTAATTGCAAAAAATGATTTATCACAACTACATACAGCAGAAACTGAAAAATATGCGCATGTTACATTTTTCTTTAATGGAGGAGTTGAAGAACCAGTTGAAAATGAAACAAGAGTTTTAATTCCTTCACCTGATGTAGCAACATATGATTTAAAACCAGAGATGAGTGCTCCAGAAGTTGGATATATTGTAAGAAAAGCAATGGATAATGAAGAAGATTTTATCGTTGTTAATTTTGCAAATGGAGATATGGTTGGACACACTGGTGATTATGATGCAGCTATAAAAGCTGTTGAAGCTGTTGATAATGAACTAGGTCAAATTATAGAAAAAGTAAAAGAGAGAGGTTATAACCTTATTCTTACAAGTGACCATGGAAATTGTGAAGAGATGAAAGATGAAAATGGGAAAGTATTAACAAACCACACAGTAGGTGATGTATATTGTTTTATACTTTCTAAAAAAGTATCTGAAGTAAAAGATGGAGCATTAAATAATATTGCACCAACAGTATTGAAACTGATGAATGTTGAAATTCCTTCAGAGATGGATGAACCATTAATTTAGTAATCTAATATGTCTAATAGTGTAATAATAGAAAAACTAAAAATTGATTTAAAAAATGGCAACAATTTAGTTGACATTAATTTTACAATTACTACTTCTACTGCAATTATAGGAGAGAGTGGAAGTGGTAAGTCTTTAACATTAAAAGCGCTATTAGATTTATTGCCTAATGATTTAAATAAATATATCAATATTAATTCTAATTTTAATCTAACAAAAGATGAAATAGGACTAATTCCTCAAAATCCTTTTACTTCTTTATCTCCAATGACAAAAATCAAAGACCAATTTTTTTGTAAAAAAGAAAAAAAGATTGAAATGTTAAATAAAGTAGGTTTAGATGAATGGGTATTAAATAGATTTCCTACTCAATTAAGTGGAGGACAATTACAAAGAGTTGTAATTGCTATTACATTAAGTAAAGATTTAAAACTTTTACTATTAGATGAACCAACAACAGCATTAGATGAAATTAATAAAAATAATATTACAAAACTGATAAAAGATTTAGTAGATGAATTAAATATATTAATTTTATATGTTACTCATGATATTGAATCAATAGTTGATGTATGTAAGAATATAATCATTATAAAAAAAGGTAAGATTATCGAAGAGGGAAAAACTAAAAATATTTTAAATAGTCCTCAAAATGACTATACAAAAATATTAATAGAATCAAATTTCAAAAATAGAAAATTTAGGGAGTAATATGAAATACATATTAGGATTTTTTACTATTATAGCATTAGCAGTTTTAGGTTGGTTACTCTACTTATACTCAACAATTAGATTTGAATTAGATAAGGTTGTTGATTATAAACCAAGACTAACTACACAATTTTTTGATAAAAATGGTAAATTAATTGCAAATACTTTCTCTAAAGAGAATAGATTATATGTAAAATATGAGAATATTCCACCAAGAGTAATAGAAGCATTAGTTGCAATTGAAGATACACAATTTTTTGAACATAATGGAATAAATCCTGATGCAATTAGTAGAGCTATTATAAAAGATATTAAAGCTGGTTCTTTAGTTGAAGGTGCAAGTACATTAACACAACAACTTATAAAAACTCTTATTCTAACAAGAGAAAAAAAATTAACAAGAAAAATAAAAGAAGCCCTACTTTCTTTAAGATTAGAAACAATCTTAACAAAAGAAGAGATACTTGAAAGATATTTGAATCAAGTATATTTTGGACATGGATATTATGGTATTAAAACTGCTGCACTAGGATATTTCAAAAAGAATTTATATGAATTGAATTTAAAAGAAATTGCAATGCTTGTTGGTTTACCAAGAGCTCCAAGTTTTTATGACCCTACTAGAAATTTAAACTTTGCACTTGCAAGAGGAAATCAAGTTATAAAAAGAATGAATACATTAGGTTGGATTAATAAAACAGAATATGAAGACTCAATGAAATATGTTCCAAAAGTTTATGACCAAACATTAACACAAAACAAAGCACCTTATATTATTGATTATGTAACTAAAATACTTAGTGAAGATATAAAAGATTTAAAAACAGGTGGTTATAAAATAAATCTTACTGTTGATTTAGATGCACAAAGAATTGCAAAAGAAGGTTTAGACTTAGCATATAAAAAGATATTAAAAAGAGATGAATACTTTAAAAATCTAAATAAAAAAAGAGGTATTGAAAAAGAGTATGATGAAGATGGAAATGAACTAGACCCAGATAGATTCATAAAAACTCTTAATGGTGCACTAATTTCTATTGAATCAGATAGTGGTAAGATTTTATCTTTAGTTGGAGGAGTTGATTATAAACAATCAAATTTTAATAGAGTTATTCAAAGTAAAAGACAACCAGGTTCAGCAATCAAACCTTTTATATATCTAACTGCATTAGACTTAGGTTACTCTCCTGCTTCACAACTTACAGATATTAGTAGAACATATGAATATGATACAAAAGATTCTGATGAAAAGAAAAAATGGCAACCTAGAAATTATAGTGGTAAATATAAAGGATTAATGCCTTTAAGAGAAGCACTTGTTCACTCAAGAAATCTTGCAACAATAAATCTTGTTACAGATATAGGGATTGATGTTGTTTATAATAATCTTCAAAGATTTGGTTTCAGTGATAATATGCCATATGACTTATCTATCACTTTAGGTTCTTTTGCAATTTCGCCAATTGATTTATCAGAAGAGTACTCTATTATTTCAAATAATGGAGTAAAAGTTAAACCTTATATTATTGATTCTATTACAAATAGAAATGGAAGTGTTATAAACTTTGAACCACAAACAAAAATTATAACTGATGAGAATCAAGCATTTTTAATGAAAGATATTTTACATGACGTTGTAAAAAGAGGTACAGGTAGAATGGCTCAAGTTAAAAATATAGACATTGCAGGTAAAACAGGAACAACTAATAAAAATGTTGATGCATGGTTTTGTGGTTTTTCTCCATCTATTCAAACAATTGTATGGTTTGGAAATGATGACAATAAACCTATGAGAAAAACAGAAACAGGTGGACGTTCTGCTGGTCCAGCATTTGCATACTATTATAAAAACTATTTAAAATTACACCCTGAATTAAAAAGAGAATTTGATATTCCTTCTGGTGTAAAAAGTGCAAATATAAATGGTAAAAAAGAGTACTATACAAATACTTCTAAGTTACCAATTGATGCATTAAATGTTCCAAAAGAGAATCAAATAGAGTTTTAATAAATCTCTATTTGATGAAATTAAATAACATTATAATTTCATTATATATAAAATAAAAAAAGGAGCTAAGAGAAAAACTCTTAACCCCTTTTTTATTGCCTGAAATAAATAATATTTTATACTAACAAGAGTAAGTTGATTTAAATTCGAATGCAGTAGGTCTAGCTTCATCAGGCCAAACTTGTGTTTCAAATTTATAGTGTTGGTATGTATCAATCATCTCTTGAGAGAATACTGGTTGTAAGAACTCGTTATCTCTAATTAATGCTTCTAAAGAACCTCTTAATGTGTGTGGCATTTGAGGGATTTTTCTTTGTCTAATTTCATCTAAAGATAATTCGAATAAATCATCATCCATTGGTCCAATTGGTTCATATTTATTTTTGATACCGTCTAATCCTGCACATAACATTGCAGCAAACGCTAAATATGGACAAGCAGTTGAATCTGGGAATCTCATCTCAACTCTAGTTGCTTTTTCTCCTGCTCCATAAGGAATTCTACAAGAAGCAGATCTATTTTGAGAAGAATAAGTTAAAATTGAAGGAGCTTCAAATCCTGGAATTAATCTTTTATAAGAGTTAGTTGATGGGTTAGTAAACGCTGCAACTGCTCTTGCGTGTTTGAAGATACCACCTACATAGTGTCTTGCAATTTCAGAAAGGTTTCCATACTCACCCTCTTTATAGAATAAGTTTTTACCATCTTTCCAGATTGATTGGTGAACGTGCATACCATTACCGTTATCACCAAATAATGGTTTTGGCATAAATGTTGCAGATTTACCATTTAAGTGTGCAACCATTTTAACTACATATTTATATTTTTGTACATTATCAGCAGCTTCAATTAAGTCACCAAATACAATACCGATTTCACCTTGTGCTTGTGCAACTTCGTGGTGTCCAAGTACTACTTCTAAACCTACTTGTCTTAATACGTGCATCATTTCTGCTCTTAAATCAACCATTGAATCTGTTGGTTGAACTGGGAAATAACCACCTTTTGTTCTTGGTCTATGTCCAGTATTTCCCATTTCAGAACTACTGTCATCTGCCCAACAACCCTCTTCAGAATCAACTCTATAGTGAGATTCATTAATTTCATCTTTAATTCTTACATCATCAAAAATAAAGAATTCATTTTCTGGTCCAAAATAAGCAACATCTCCAAGTCCTGAATCACTTAAGTGTGCTAATGCTTTTTTAGCAATAGATCTTGGACATTTTTCGTACATTTCACCTTTATAAATATCATAAACATCACAAATTACAATAATTGTAACATCTGCTGTAAAAGGATCTAAGAATGCAGTATCAACATCTGGTTTTAAAAGCATATCTGATTTATTAATTGGTTGCCATGCATCAACTGATGAACCATCAAAAGGCATACCACCATCTAATTGCTCAGCACTTACAGCTTCCATTGTATAAGTTAAATGGTGCCACATACCTTTCATATCAGAAAATCTGAAGTCTACAAATTCAACTTCATTTTCTTTACAATAATTAAAAAAATCTTCTATTCCGTTAACAAACTTACCCATATCAATTACTCCTTGAAATTTTTATTGTTGTATTGTATCAAAATATTAAAAAAATAAAATAAAATATATGTATATTTTTTATACAGTTTGATATTTTTTAAACTTTAAAATATGTCAATTAATTCTTTTTGTTTATTCTCAAAAATTGCACATTTTTTATAACCTACACTTTTAACTAAGGATATCACCTCATCATATTTATATCCAATTTGCTCTACTTCGTGGGCATCTGAACTAAAAGTAATTGGAATATCAAGTTCAAAACAAAGTTCTAATATATCTTTTGATGGATATTGTTCAGCTATTGGTTTTCTATAACCTGCTGCATTTACTTCAACTACCATATTTGATTTTTTAATCTGTTTTAATGCATTTAAAGCAAGTAATTTAATATCTTTTTTAGGCAAATATTTAAACACTTTTATTAAATCAAAGTGTCCTACAATATCAAATTTATTCATTTTTGCTAATTTTTCTATTGCATCAAAATAATCTATCCAGATATCATCAATATTTTTAGTTTTATATTTTCCTATAAACTCTGGATTATCAAAACCCCAAGGTGAATCTTCATTTTTACTCTCTAAAAAGTGAACAGAACCTATTAGATAATCAACTTTAGAATCTAAAATTTCATCCATAATTTTTACACTTTGCATAAAATCAACTTCATAGCCAAGTAATATATTTATACTCTCTTTGTATTTTTCTTTATAAAACTTAATAGTTGTTTCATAAAATTCTTTTTCTTGTATTGACATTCTATATTTATAATCAAAATCCATTGGTGCATGCTCTGTAAATCCATAAAAGTCAATACCTAATTCTATTGCTTTTTTAATATACTCTTCAACACTTCCATTTGCATGATTACATAATATTGTGTGATTATGTAAGTCTACTCTCATTTTCTATACCTTATTTGATTTCTACCAGAATCTTTTGCACTATATAAATTTTTATCAGCTTCTTGCAACATCTTATCTAAAGAAGAATTTGAATTAAAACTACATCCAATAGAAACTGTAAATTTTAATTTTATAACACCTAAATCAATTACATTTTTTTCAAACTCTTCTCTTATAAGCTCTAATTTAATCATTGTCTCTTTTTCATCACAATTATCAAAAAGAATACAAAACTCTTCTCCGCCTAATCTTGCAACTAATTCATGATTATATAAAAATCTGTTCAATATAATAGACACTTCTTTTATAGCAATATCACCTATATCATGTCCATACTCATCATTAATCATTTTAAATTTATCAATATCAATTAAAGCAACTGCACATGGTTGATTTTTTCTTTTTGAAGATTCTAATATTTTTGTTCCTTGCTCAAAAAAGTATCTTCTATTATAAAGATTTGTCAAATAATCTGTATTTGCTTTTTGTCTAAGTTGCTCAAATAATTCTAACAATTCAATATTTGCACTAATTCTTACAAAGAGTTCTTCTTGGGTAAATCCTTTATATAAAAAATCATTTGCACCGTATTTTAAAAATTTCGAAGCTGTTTTTTTCTCTTTTGAAGCAGAAGTAACTATAATTGATAATTCATCTTTATTGTATTTTTTTCTAAGTGTTCGTACAAGCTCTAAGCCATCAATTATTGGCATATAATAATCTGTTAATAAAAGTTTTATATCTTGATGTTCATTTAATACATCTAATGCTTCTTTTCCATTTTTAGCAGTAAAAACTGTAAGTCTATATCTTTCCATAAGTTTTTTTGTAGTTTCTAAAAATGTTTTTGAATCATCAACAACTAAAACTTTCACAGCTTTATTATTTATAACTCTTTGTATTACAGAAAGTGCATATTTAAAAGAGTAAATGCCATCTTTAATAACATAATCAACAATATTTAAACTTCTATTTTTAATATCATCTTCAATCAAAGTTGAAGCAGTTAGGATAATTATTGGTATATTAAATTTTGTAACAAAATCTACTATTTCACCATGTGTAGAATCAGGTAAGCCTAAATCCAATAAAGCAACATCAAATCTACCTTTATGCTCTAATAAAATTTTTGCACACTCTTTTACAGAAGAGCCAAGAACAGTTTTATATCCAAACTGCTCTTTTATCATAAGACTTAAAGTACTTGCAATTGATTTACTATCTTCAATTATAAGAATTTTTTTCATGATAATTAACTTAAGATTCCTGCTCCAGTAATTGGAGTACTTCTATCTTCAGCATAAACTCTTTTTGAATCTTTTATATCATACTTCCAAATTGGAGCATTTGCTTTAAAGTCTTCAACAAACTCATCTATCATTTCTAATGCAACTCTTCTTTTAGGAGAACATACAGCTGCAATATAAGAGCTTTCATGATTTAATACATCACCTCTACTATGAGCCATAAGAACAATTGCATTCTTTTCATTTGCTTTTTTTTGCCAAGATTCAAACCAAGAATTTAAAATAGGCTCATAAATATCAAAAGATAAGCCATCTATATTATCTTCATCTCTTACAACACCAACAAAAGTAATAATTGCACCATAGTTTGAACTTTTAAAGTGATTGTACCAATCATTTGTAATTTGTTCTACTGGTAAACTACCATCAAATAATTGTAATTTTTCCATAAATCAACCACCACAAACAGGAGGAAGCAATGATATTTTATCTCCATCTTTTAGTTCTACATCTTTTGAAGATACTAAAGTATCATTTACTGCAACTGCAAATTTATCTAGCCAATTGCTAATTTCACTATCTTTTTTTAATACTTCACTTAGTTGAGATAAGTTTGTGATTTCTAAAGTTACTTTATCTTTATTTATTGGCCCTAAAAATTCTACTTCAACCATTTTAACCCCTTATTTACCTATATTTTATTATTATATCCAAAATAATTTAATTTTTAGGATAATAAAATGAAGTTTGCAAAAATAGATTTTATTAATTTATTACCTGTAACTGTATACATGAAAA
The DNA here is from genome assembly GCF_004116725.1 of Arcobacter sp. CECT 8986. NCBI lineage: Bacteria > Pseudomonadati > Campylobacterota > Epsilonproteobacteria > Campylobacterales > Arcobacteraceae > Arcobacter > Arcobacter sp. CECT 8986. Next base: position 291,909 of record NZ_PDKG01000003.1, read on the forward strand.
AAAATATAAAATCTAATCAAATAAAAGCAATAATAGAGTATAAAAAATCATACCCTTCTGCAATAAATAAAAAATTTAAAAGTAGAGTTGTAGAGTCTGCATTTATCTCTTCAATAGCATCAAGAGGTGAAAAAGCCTTAGATTATGGAATAATTGCAAGAAAAGAAGTTAAATCAGTATTAATTGTACCTGGTGAAAAATATGAAAAAGATTTTCAAAGTGATACTTCTAATGCACTAGCAAAAGTACTAAATCTAAATGGTAAAGTTATAATAGGAGATAAAGCATTAAAATTTTATCACGAAAATGACAAAGATAGTTTTATTGATTTAGCAAAAGCATGGCAAGATAAATATAATCTTCCTTTTGTATTTGCAAGATTAGCATATAACAAAAACGAAGCAATATTGAAAAAAACAATGAAAGGTTTTAATAAAAGACATATTAAAATACCTCAATACATACTAGAACAATATGAAAGACGTTCAGGTATAAATAGAAAAGATATATTAGAATACCTAAAAGGTATAGATTATGATATTAACTTAAAAGAGAAAAGAGCATTAAAGCTATTTTTTAAATTAGCTAAACAAAAAGGGATTTAATGACTATACTTGATTCTATTATTCTTGGTATTATTGAAGGTTTTACTGAATTTTTACCAATTTCATCTACTGGACATCTAATTGTTGCAAGTCATTTTTTAAATATTGAGCAAACATCAATTAATAAAGCTTATGAAGTTATTATACAATTTGCAGCAATTCTTGCTGTAATTCTTAACTATCCAGATAAATTTACTTTCAAACATGTTAATTTATGGATTAAAATATTTATTGCATTTTTACCAATTGCAATTATTGGATTTATATTTTCTTCATATATAAAAGAGCTTTTTTCAGTACAAGTTGCAGCAACCATGTTTATAGTTGGTGGTATTGTATTTTTAATAGTTGAGAAATTTTATGATGAAAAAAATCACACAGTATCAAATGTAGAAAATGTAACATTTAAACAATCTTTTTATATTGGTTTAGCACAAATTTTTGCATTAATTCCTGGTACTAGTAGAGCAGGTTCTACAATTATTGGAGCTATGCTAGTAGGATTAAATAGAAAAGCAAGTGCAGAATTCTCTTTTTTACTTGCTTTTCCAGTAATGTGTGCAACAACTGGATACGATTTATTAAAGCACCATGATGAGTTATTACATACTACAAACCTAACTAACCTAGCAATTGGATTTGTAGTTGCCTTTTTAGTTGCTTACCTAACAATAAAACTCTTCTTAAAATTTTTAGAAAAATTTACATTCGTTAGTTTTGGTGTGTATAGAATACTTTTTGGAATATTTTTATTGGTTATTTTCAACAATAATATCAACTAAAGTTTCTATTGCATCACAACCAATAGAATCAACAAGCCCTTTACTAATAGAATGCACATCACAAGTTAGAACTTTATCAATAACTTGTGGTGTTAAATTCTTTTCTCTACAAACAAAACATAACTTTTTATCTTTTAAAAATTTTGCATTATAGTACTGATGATCTTTTGCTGCATATGGATATGGCACAAATAAACATGGTAAAGCATTTGCTGTTAATTCCCAAAGAGTAGAAGCACCACTTCTACTAATTGCAAAATCGGCTTCACTCATTTTTTTAGCAATATCACTTGTAAAATCAAAAACATCTGCTTCTATTTCTAATCTCTCATACTCTTGTTTTACTCTTTGGAAATCATTTTTACCTGTTTGATGTATTATTTTAATACCTAAATCATTTAATTTTTTAGCAACACTCAATGCAAAATTATTTATTGCAACTGCACCTTGTGAACCACCTAAGAAAATAATAGTTTCAATTTTTTCTCTCATTCTAGCATTATCAAAAAACTCAGAAGATACTGGATAATCTTTAACTTTTGATTTTTCTAAATAAGAGGAGAATACTTCAGTTGCAAATTTACTTGTTATTTCATTTAATTTACCCATTTTTGAGTTTTGTTCATGAATATACAACTTACAACCATAAGATAAAATAGCAGCAAATGTTGCAGGAGCAGCAGAAAAACCACCAACGGATATAACTGTTTGAACATCAGCAGTATCAAATATATCTAAACAGTGATTTACTTCTTTACCTATTTTAAATAAAGAACCAATTTTCCCTAAAAGATTTTTATTTACTACACCTTTTGTATCTAAAAAAATTGCTTTTTTTAGTTTCTTATCATTTTCAAACCAAGCTCTATCTTGTCCTGAAGTAGATCCAATAAAAATTGCAGGTGTTCCTCTTTTATAAAATTCATCAATAAAAGCTTTAGCAACTTTTAGATGACCTCCTGTTCCGCCACCTGTTATAACAACTCTACCTTTCATTTAGTATGTTTCTCCTTTTTTATTGTTCTACTAATTGATAAAACTAATCCAATTGCAATAGCCATTGATAACATTGATGAACCACCATAACTTAAAAAAGGTACTGCAATACCTTTAATAGGGATAATTCCAGAAATACCATATGAGTTAATCAAAAAAGCTATTATTATCATTAATGCAATTCCTAGTGTAAATAGATGATAAATAGGATTATTAACTCTTCTACTTATAATAAAAATTCTCCAAACAATAGAGAATAATATAAACAAAATAAATAATAAGCCCACTAGCCCTATCTCTTCAGTTATTCCTGCTAACACAAAGTCTGTATGAACTTCTGATAAAAAACCAAGCTTGATATCACCTAAAGATATTCCTTGACCAAAAAATCCACCATTATGAATAGCATTTAAAGAGTGTGAAACTTGATAAGGCTCAGGTAACTCATCAATTCTTAAATAGTTATCAACCCATTCTGGCATAATTGCCAAGATACCATCTTGATTCATTGCCCACCACGAATATATTCTATTAATTCTGTGAGGTGCTGAAATAATCAATACTACAAAAGCGATTAATGCACTAGCACCCAAAGATAAAAAAACCTTAAAACTTCTATTAGCAAATACAAGTAAAACAATTAAAATTACACCCAATAAAACAACTTGTCCTAAGTCTTTTTGTAAAAAAGCAACTAAAAAAACAACTAATAAAAATGTTCCAAAATATGGAGCAAGAAGTAACAACTCTTCTTTTAAAGTCATTTTTTTAGGCATTACCATTACACGTCTATGAAAAGACCAAGATAAAAAATATATAAATCCTACTTTAAAAAACTCAACAGGAGATAAAGATACACCAGGTAATCTAATCCATCTATTTGCTCCACCACTTTCAGTTACTAAACTTCCTGGTAAAAAAGGCATAACAGCCATTAATAAAAAGAAAATAATAAAAAGAGTCATACTCAATTTACCTACAAATTTATCAGGATTTAATTGGGAAAATCCCCACATAATTATTAAAGATAAAACACCTACAAATAATTGTCTAACAAAAAAATGAAATTGGTTATATTCAAAAAATTGAACCGTATATATTGTAAGAGAGTATGAAAATATAATACTTATTGTAATTAGAATAGAAACTAATAAAAAAAGTATATAGTCTGGTTCATTATTATTTGATTGCACTTTGGGTTTAATCTTATTTCTGCTAAAATTCATGTCCTATTATAATATATAATGGATAAATATGACTTCAAATAATATCGAAAATGTTAATAAAACAAAAAAAATAGCTATTTTATTTTTATTAATCTTACTATTTCTTATCATACTAGTATTTTCTATTGCTAATACTATGACAAAAGATAGAAGAATGCCCTCTTTGCAAATAACAAAAAAGGAACTTGCAGTAAGAGGAAATATAGTAAGTTCTGATAATTTTAAAATTGCATCATCAAAAAAATTATATAAGGCATCAATTGATACTAGATTTCTTGATTTAAATAAAAAAGAGTTATTTTTAAAACTCTTCTCAATATATAGTGATATTCCATACAATAAAGTAAAAAGAAAAGTTGATGAATCAATTAATGACCATCCTGGATACTTAGTATTATCTTACAATGTAGATGCAAGAACTGCAAAAAATCTAAAAGAGCTAGGATTTAAACTTAGAAGATTAAAAGTATTTAAAGCCAGAGAGATTGGAGGCGGAAGAGTACTTCAAGGATTAAATATTATAGAAAGTGGTGAAAAAAGAATTTACTCATATAATAATACTTTAACTCCAGTTGTTGGATATATAAGAAAATTTGAATCTGAAAATGGAAAAACAAAAGTAAAAGGAATCAAAGGCCTAGAAAAAAAGTATAATGCTCTTTTAAATAAAACAGAAGATGGTATATTAGAAGGAAATAGAGATGTATTATCTTATATATCATTTGATAAAAATTCAATTATTAAAAAAAGAGAAGATGGCGCTAAGCTTGTATTAAATATTCCATTAAAATTACAAAAAAATATTGAAATGATTTTGGACAATTATAAAGAGAAACTAAGTGCCCAAGAGATTATTGTTTCAGTTATGAATAGTAAGACAGGAAAAATCTTATCACTGGCATCTTCAAATAGATTTAATCCAGAAAGTATAAAGCAAGAAGATATTCCGTCTTTAAATGTGAGTGCAATAGAGTATCAATTTGAACCAGGTTCAGTAGTAAAACCAATTGCAATGGCATTAGTTATTGATAAAAAAAGAGTTAAAAGAGATGAACTATTTTTTGCTTATAATGATAATGGACGACCTAATAGTAAAGGTGAATATAGAAGAGGAAGATATAAAATTGATAGATTTTATATTAAAGATGATCACCAATTTAAAAAACATTACTTAACACTTGATGATATTATTATGTATTCAAGTAATATTGGTTTATTACAAATTATCCAAAGACTTAAAGGTGCAGAGATATATGAAGGATACAAAAGATTTGGATTTACAAGAAAAACAGGAATAGATTTACCTTATGAAAAAGTGGGAGAAATACCACCAATTTATAAATTAGCAGCAGGTGAAGACAAAAAACAAGATAATGTTTTTAAAGCTACTGTTTCATATGGACAAGGTATGACTGCAACATTTATGCAATTACTTAAAGCGTATAGTGTATTTAATAATAATGGTTATAGTGTTACACCTAAGATTGTATCTTATTTACAAATGGATAACAAAAGATATAAACCTGAAGAAATACACAAAGAAAAAGTTATCTCTACTATTGCTGCAAAACAATTAAAAAGAATGTTGGTAAAAACAGTAAAATATGGAACAGGTAAAGCAGCAGACATGGATGAACTTGAAATTGGTGGAAAAACAGGAACTGCAAATATAGCAAGAGGTGGAAATTATCAAAAAGAGTATATTTCATCATTCTTTGGATTTGCAAATGACAAAAAAGACAATTCATACACAATAGGTGTAACAGTAATAAAACCAAATTCTACAGGTAAACATTGGTACTATTACTATGCTTCTCAATCTGCAGTGCCTATATTTAGAGAGATTGTAAAAAATTTGATTAGCTTAAACTATCTTACACCAAAAAAAGATATAATTTCAAATAAAAATTAAAGGATACTAATGTTCGGATTCACAAAAGAACTTAAAAAATATGATTATTCAAAAGAAGTACTTGATACTTTTGGATATGCAAAAATTACTACAGAAAATGGAACTATATGGATTAAGTTATTTAAAGATGAAACTCCAAATACAGTTTCAAACTTTGCAACATTAGCAAAAGATGGATTTTATGATGGATTAAATTTCCACAGAGTTATTCCAGGATTTATGGCACAAGGTGGTTGTCCAAACGGAACAGGTACAGGAGGTCCAGATTGGGCAATTGAATGTGAAACTAATGCAGATAAACAAGTTCACAAAAGAGGAAGCCTTTCAATGGCACATGCAGGACCAAATACTGGAGGAAGCCAATTCTTTATATGTTTTGTTGATTGTCCTCATTTAGATGGTGTACATACTGTTTTTGGTGAAATTGAAGCAAATGATGAAGAAAGTTTTGAAGCACTTGATAATATAAGACAAAACGATAAAATAGAATCAATTGAAATATTAGAGAAAAGATAACCTTTTCTCTAATAAAAACGTATATTAGACTACATAGATAAAATTCCTAGCAATTATATAATAAAGAATTATAACCACAATCACTTAGAAGAAATAAATATATTAAGTAATAAGAAACACAACAATATATATAAATAATAGATAAAGCAATAACCATATAAAAGCAAAGCATAGAGATAAACAATAAGAATAGAAATAGACATAAATAAAGATAAAGATAAAGCAAATATAATAGGGATAGAGAGTACGGCAAATAAGAATAGGAAAAGTATAAAAGATAAACAGTAACAACAATAAAAGCTAAGATATAAACAGAAACAAGAATAAAAGAAATAGAATAAAAATAGTAATATAAAGGGAAATAATGTGTAAAAAAAAAGGCTTAGTTAAAGACACTTGAGAAAGTATAAATAACTAAGCCTAAAATAAACTCAAGAGCTGGCAGAGACCTACGTTTCCACACCTGAAAGGTGCAGTATTATCAGCGCTGAAGTGCTTGACTTCCAGGTTCGGAATGGAGCTGGGTATTTCCACTTCGCTTTTTCCACC